>NZ_JAPJIU010000020.1:0-45699 GCF_026241915.1 Stenotrophomonas sp. RIT-551
CACGGCGCGCGAGCCGCTGCTGGCGCTGACGGTAGCGTTCGCGTGCGGCCCAGGCCCGTTGCAGCTGCTGCTGCGCCTGCTGCAGGCGCTGCGGCAGGTCGGGATGACCGGGCAGCAGCTGTGCGTCGCCCGGGTGCGGAACGTAGTCCATCAGCCCGGCGTCCAGCGCGGCGTCCCAGTGATCATCGAGCACGAGCGCCAGCAACTGCGCCGGCGAAACGGTAGGGGGAGGCGACATGGCTCAGCGGTTCTGGAATACCGGTGGGCGGCGCGCCAGGAATGCGTTGGTCCCTTCGCGCATGTCCTCGGTGGCGAACATCAGGCCGAACTGCGCGCTCTCGTACTCCAGGCCCTCGCCCAGCGGGCACTCACCGCCGATGTGGATCGCATCCAGGATGCCGCGCAGTGCCAGCGGCGCGGCCGAGGCCAACTGCGACGCGATGGTCTGGACCCGCGCATCGAGCTCCGCGGCGGGGACGACCTCGTTGACGATGCCCAGTTGCGCGGCACGGGCCGCCGTGATCGGGGTACCCAGCAGGCACAGCTCCAGCGCCGCGGCGCGGCCGCACAGGCGCAGCAGCCGCTGGCTGCCGCCGAAACCGGGAATCAGGCCCAGGTTGACCTCCGGCTGGCCGACCTTGGCGGTCTCCGCCGCCACCCGCAGGTGGCAGGCCATGGCCAGTTCCAGGCCGCCGCCCAGCGCAAATCCGTTGATCTTGCCGATCACCGGCTTGGGCATGCGCTCGATGCGGCGCATCAGCCCTTGGCCGAGCAGGGAGAAATCACGACCCTGAACCGCGCTCAGGCCGTTCATTTCGGCGATGTCGGCACCGGCGACGAACGCCTTGGGACCGGCGCCGGTCAGCACCACCACCCGCACCGCAGGGTCGGCCGCGGCCTCGGCGAAGGCCGTATCCAGGGCTTCCAGCGTCGCCCGGTTGAGGGCGTTGAGTTTGTCCGGGCGGTTGACCGTCACAGTGCGTACGGCACCATCGTCCATAATCGCGATAAGGGCGTCGGCCACGGCAGGACTCCTGAAAACGTTAAAAAAAAGTGATGTTGAACTCTTGAAACGAAGTCAGGTCAGAGCCTGCGTCGTTAGTGGCGGTTCAACGTTGCGGCGGCTATCCTAACCCGTCGCCTCAGGGCGGCCCAACGCGTCCTGAGTTACCACCCCTGGAGAAAAGTTTGATGAAGTTGCGTTCTATCGCGGTCGCCGTCGCGGCCCTGGCCCTGACGGGCAATGCCTTCGCCCAGGACACCTCGTCCGAAAAGGGCAAGCTGAGCTATTACTTCGGTTACGACTACGGCAACAACCTGGCTGAACTCACCGCACGCGGCGAGCAGCTGGACATCAACTCGGTGGTGAAGGGCCTGCAGGATGCCTATGCCAAGAAGCAGCCGTCGATCACGGCCGAGCAGTTGAAGCCCGCCGTCGAAGCCTTCCAGAAGCGTGAGCAGGGTCGTGCGCAGGCCGCCAAGGCCGAGTACGACAAGGCTGCCGCCGAGAACAAGACCAAGAGCACCCAGTTCCTGGCCACCAACAAGGCCAAGGCCGGCGTGCAGTCGCTTCCGAGCGGCGTGCAGTACCGCGTGATCGAAGCCGGCAAGGGCGCCAAGCCGACCCAGGCCAGCACCGTGCAGCTGGAAGTGGCCGGTCCGTACCCGTTCGGCACCCGTCCGGCCGAAGCGCGTCCGGCCCAGCAGATCCCGGGCATCAAGGTCAGCGAAGTCGAAATGAAGGCCATGCGTGAAGCCCTGCTGCAGATGCCGGCCGGCTCCAAGTGGGAAGTGACGCTGCCGCCGGAACAGGCCTATGGTGCCGATCCGCGCACGCCGTTCCCGCCGAACGTTGCGGTGCAGTTCGAAATCAAGCTCGTCAGCGTCAAGTAATTTCCGCAACATCAAGAACGCGCCGGTGGCAACACCGGCGCGTTTTTCGTTTCCGTGCCATTCGCGCTACTGTTGACCGGTGCAATCGATGGAACACTCCCCGCATGCCGTGCCCACTCCCTGCATCGGAATCTGCGCGCTGGATCGCGCCGGTGTCTGCACGGGCTGCCTGCGCACCGTGGATGAAATCACCCGCTGGCGAACCATGAGCCGACCCGAACAGCAACACGTCATGCAGCACACGCTGCCCCTGCGCGAACAACTGCGGCAATCGCTGCAAGGCTCGCTGGCCGAACACGAACGCCTGATGCGCGCGCTGCATCCGCTGGACCGGCCGCCGCCCGGCGATGGCTGGAACCGCAGCGAGCTGGTCGATCTTCTTCCACCCGGCCCGCCGGTTGAAGCGGCCGTGTTGGCCGGCATCATTCCGCGCGAAGGCGGTGCCCAGGTATTGCTGACCCGGCGTACCGATACGTTGCGTCATCACGGTGGCCAGGTCGGTTTCCCGGGTGGCCGCATGGAACCGGACGACCGCGATGCGGTGGCCGCTGCGATCCGCGAGAGCGATGAGGAAATCGCCCTCAAGCAGGATCAGGTGCAGGTACTGGGATACCTGGATCCATTCGTGACGATTACCGGTTATCGGGTCATGCCGGTCGTGGCCGTGATCGATCCCGCATTCGTGGCCGTGCCCGAACCGGGCGAGGTCGCCGAAGTCTTCGAAGTTCCGCTCGCGTACCTGATGGATCCGGCCAACCTGCACCACGTCGAGATCGATCACCGCGGGCGCATCCGCCACGTGCTCGAGTATGGCTGGCCGGGGCAACGGATCTGGGGCGCGACCGCCGCCATTCTCTACAACCTGCGTCGCCGCCTGGAGCAGACCGCATGACCACGCCGCTGATCGATGTCACCGCCCTCGCACAGGCCCTGGAGGAGGGCGCCACGCGCCTGATGGATGCACGCGCGACGGCCAGTGCCGCAGCGCCGCTGCGCGTGGTGGATGCCCGTTTCTCGTTGGCCGACCCGCAGTCCGGTGCGCAGCTGTACGCACAGGGCCATCTGCCCGGCGCGCTGTACGCCGATCTCAACCGGGATCTGTCCGATCTGGGCCGCACCGGCCATGGCCGTCACCCACTGCCGGACAGCGAGGCGTTCGCCGCACGCCTGGGCGAGTGGGGCATCGGGCCCGATACCCGGGTGGTGGTCTATGACGCCGGCGATGGCAGCATGGCCGCCGCGCGCCTGTGGTGGCTGTTGCGGTTGATCGGGCATGCCAACGTGCGCGTCCTCGATGGCGGCTTCGCGGCCTGGCAGGCGGCCGGCCTGCCGGTGACTACCGAGCGGCCGCAGGTGACCGGGCTGCCGCCCTACCCCGGTCACTTCGACCGCAGCCAGATCGCCTCGGCCGAGCAGGTGCAGGCGCGTCTCAAGCATGCCCCGGGCTGGTTGATCGATGCGCGGGCCGGCGAGCGTTTCCGGGGCGAAGTGGAGCCGTTGGACCCGGTCGCCGGCCATGTGCCCGGCGCGGTGAATCGTCCGTTCGCGTTGAATGTGCATGACGGGCGTTTGCGCCCTGCGGACGATCTGCGCGCGGCGCTGCAGCCGCTGCTCGGCACGCACGCACCGGAGGAGGTGGTCCTGATGTGCGGCTCCGGCGTGACCGCCTGCCATCTGCTGCTGGCAATGGAAGCGGCCGGCCTGGAAGGCGCGCGGATCTATGCCGATTCGTGGAGCGGCTGGGTCAGCGATCCGTCGCGCCCGGTGGCAACCGGCTGATCATCGGCACACCCGCTCACCCACGCAGTTCCTGCAACGGCACCGCCGCGAGCACGCGCGGCCACGGGAACAGCGGGCCCGGGTCGCGCTTGCGCGGCACGCGCCGCTCCGGATCGTCGCTGGCCACTTCTTCACGTGTATCGAGCCACTCGTGGCCGGCGATATGCGCCAGCGCCGGCAGCGTGCCGCACAGGTGCTGCAGCAGATCGATCAGCGCCGCGATCTGCGCATCCGGGTAGGGCTCGTCCATCGCCTGGTGGCGGGAATCCCACCAGTGCGGGTAACGCCCGGTGTTGACCAGTTCGATGCCGATCGAGCGCGGGTTGAAACCCGTGACCTGATGCGCGATGCGGTCCAATGACACGTACTGGACGATGCGCCCGTCGCGGTCGATGTAGTAGTGCCCGCTGTTGCCCGTGCCGCTCTCATACAGCACGCGCTCGCCGTACTCGCGCGCCATCGCCAGGTCCGGCAGTTCGGTGCAGTGGATGACCACCAGATCGATGTCGTCGTGGGTGCGGGGCAGCAGCCTGTCCTGGTAGGGCAGGGGCTGTGCATCGATGGCGGGCGGGGCGCGGTCGGGCATGCGGCGATGCTAGCATTCGGGCATGAACGCTCCTATCGATTCCCGCCCGGTGTGTGCATGAGCCGCGGCCACTGCATTCTCTCCCACGGCTTTGAAAGCGGCCCGGACGCCATCAAGGTGACCGCCCTGGCCGACGTGGCCGAGCGCCTGGGCTGGACCCACGAGCGCCCGGACTACACCGACCTGGACGCCCAGCGCGAGGTCAGCAGCCTCGGCGATGTGCGCGCCCGCCTGCAGCGACTGGTCACCCTGGCCACCGCCCGCGCCGCGCAGGGCCCGGTGGTGCTGGCCGGTTCCAGCCTGGGCTCGTACATCTCGGCCATCGCCTCGCTGCAGGTGCCGGTCCGCGGGCTGTTCCTGATGGTGCCGCCGACCCGCATGGGGCCGATGCCGGCGCTGGATGCGGCGCGGGTGCCGACCAGCGTGGTGCATGCCTGGCACGACGAACTGATCCCGCCCGCCGAGGTCATCGCCTGGGCCCAGGCCCGCTCGGCGCGCCTGCTGATGGTGGACGACGGGCACCGCCTGGCCAACCACGTGGAGGCGTCGACCCGGGCCTTCGAGGAATTGCTGGCCTCGCTGTAAGCCGGGCGATCCAGCCCGCCTCACGTACAATGGCCCCCCGGGACCCCGTGCCCGGCTGCTTGCCGTGCCCGTGGGCACCCCCTCTCCGCTGACCTGCGATACCGATTCCGTGAAATTCTTTGTTTCCTGCGCCAAGGGCCTGGAGTATCTGCTCGCCGACGAACTGTTGGCGCTCGGCCTGGACAAGGCCACCGCCACCATTTCCGGCGTCAACGCCGAGGGCGAGCTGGCGCAGGCACAGCGCGTGGTGCTGTGGTCGCGCCTGGCCAGCCGGGTGCTGTGGCCGCTGGCCGAGTTCGAGTGCCCGGATGAGGGCTCGCTCTACCAGGGCGTGTCGGCGATGGCGTGGGAGCAGCACATCAGCCCCGAGCTGACCCTGTCGGTGGATGCGCATGTGTCCGGCACCGAGATCACCCACGCGCGCTTTGCCGCGCAGCGGGTCAAGGATGGCGTGGTCGACAGCCTGCGCGCGCAGGGCCTGGAACGGCCGTCGGTGAACGTGGAGTTCCCGGATGTGCGCATCAACCTGTCGCTGCGCAAGGGCCGCGCCACGATCTCGATCGATCTGGGCGGTGGCCCGATGCATCGGCGCGGTTGGCGCATGGCGCAGAACGAGGCGCCGCTGAAGGAAAACCTGGCCGCCGCCGTGCTGCTGCGCGCCAACTGGCCGAAGATCCACAGCGAAGGCGGTGGCCTGCTGGACCCGATGTGCGGCAGCGGCACGCTGCTGATCGAAGGCGCGCTGATGGCCGCCGACGTCGCCCCGGGCCTGCAGCGCCACGGCAGCATCCCGCCGAGCCGCTGGCTGGGCTTCGACCGCGAGAGCTGGAACACCCTGATGGCCGAAGCGCGTACGCGCGAGGAAGCCGGCCGCGGTGCGCTCAAGCAGGTCATCCACGGCAGCGATATCGACCCGCATGCGATCCGCGCGGCCAAGGAAAATGCCGAGACCGCCGGTGTCTCGCACGCGATCTGGTTCGGCGTTCGCGACGTGGCCGATGTGCAGGTGCCGCCGCAGGAAACCGGCTGCGTGGTCTGCAATCCGCCCTATGACGAGCGCCTGGCCGCCGATGCGCTGCTGTACCGCCGCCTCGGCGACGCGCTCAAGCGCGCGGTGCCGCAGTGGCGTGCCAGCCTGCTGTGCGGCAGCGCGGACCTGGCGTTTGCCACCGGCCTGCGCGCCAACAAGAAGTACCAGCTGTTCAACGGCGCCATCGAGTGCGCGCTGATTGTCTGCGACCCGATCGCCGTGCCGCAGCGTGAGAACACCGGCCAACCGCGCGAGCTCAGCGAAGGCGCGCAGATGGTGGCCAACCGCCTGCGCAAGAACATCAAGAAATTCAAGACCTGGCGGGCGCGCGAGAGCATCACCTGCTACCGCGTCTACGATGCCGATTTGCCCGAATACGCCGCCGCCATCGATGTCTACGAAGAAGACGGCGGTGCCCGTCGCACCTTCCTGCATGTGCAGGAATACGCGGCCCCGGCGACCATTCCCGATGTCGATGTGCGTCGCCGCCGCAACGAGCTGCTGTCGGCTGCCCGCGAGGTGTTCCAGGTGCCGGCCGAGCAGGTCGCACTGAAGTCGCGCGAGCGGGGCAAGGGCGGCAGCAAGTACGGCCGCTTCGAGCAGCGCGGCGAATTCGTGCTGGTACGCGAGAACGACGCGCTGCTGCGCGTGAACCTGTTCGATTACCTGGACACCGGCCTGTTCCTGGACCACCGCCCGCTGCGCTGGCACATGGCGCAGGAAGCCCAGGGCAAGCGCTTCCTCAACCTCTTCTGCTACACCGGTGTCGCCTCGGTGCAGGCCGCCGTGGCCGGCGCCGCGACCACCACCAGCGTGGATCTGTCCGGTACCTATCTGCAGTGGTGCGCCGACAACCTGGCCTTGAACGGCAAGGGCGGCAGCCAGCACCAGCTGATCCAGGCCGATGCACTGGCGTGGCTGGAGGCCGAGCGCCACCGCTTCGACGTGATCTTCTGCGATCCGCCGACCTTCTCCAACTCGGCCCGCGCCGATGACTTCGACATCCAGCGCGAACACGTGCGCCTGCTGCGCGCGGCCGTGGCCCGCCTGAGCCCGGAAGGCGTGCTGTACTTCTCCAACAACTTCCGCCGCTTCAGGCTGGACGACGAAGCGATCAAGGAATTCGCGGAGTGCAAGGAGATTTCGCCCGAGACCATCGGGGCGGACTTCGAACGCAACCCGCGCATCCACCGCGCGTGGGAACTGCGCCGCTACGGCGCCTGACGGGACGGCAAGGGACTGACATGGACGACAGCCAACTCCACGCCGACGGGCTGCTACTGCGTCCGTTCAAGGATGCCGACGCCGCCCCGTTTCTGGCGGCGGTGCGTGAATCGGCCGAGGGCATGCAGCGCTGGATGCCGTGGAGCTCGGTCGACTACAGCGTCGCGCAGGCGCTGCAGTGGTTCCAGGCCTGCCGCGACGGCTGGGCGGCAGGCTCGGCCTGCGAGTACGGGATATTCGAGCAGGACACGGCGGCGTTTGTCGGCGGCGCGGGACTGAACAAGATCCAGCACGATCCCCGGTTCTGCAACCTGGGCTACTGGGTACGGCAGTCGTGCCGTGGCCAGGGCGTGGCGCCCCGCGTTGTCCGGGCACTGGCTGCCCAGGCGTTCGGGCCGCTGGGCCTGCAACGGGTGGAGATCGTGGTGGCGGTGGGCAACCTCGCCAGCGAACGGGTGGCGGAGAAGGCCGGCGCGCTTCGCGAGGGCGTGGCACGCAACCGGCTGGTCATCGACGGCCGTCCCGCCGACGCGCACATGTTTTCACTGGTGCCCTGACCGGCGATCGCGATGCGGCGACGCCCGCGAGGGTGCGGCGGGTGCACCGCAGGGATCGATCTGAAGGTAGAGCCACGCCATGCGTGGCTGCTCCCTCAATGCCCGACCAGTGCCACCGCCAGCCCCACCACCGGCAACGCCCATGCCAATGGCGCGATCCAGCGCGGGCGATACGGGTACAGCCCGAACGCGATCAGCAACCCGCTGATCGTCAGCGCGCCCAGCCACAGCACCGGGCCGATCGCCCAGCCGTGATCCAGCACGCACAAGGCGAAGGCGACGGTCAGCAACGTCCAGCCCAACCAGCGCCACACCCGCATGCGCGATGCGCTGGCGCCGGCTTTGCCGTGCAGATCCAGCTGGTGCTTGTCCATGGCCAGCGACAGCGCCGTGAACGCGGAGAAGGTCAGTGTGATCGCGAGCAGCATCATGCCGTGGCCCCCGCAGCAGCGGCCTGCTGGCGACGCTTCTTCTCGGCGGCGCTCAACGGTGGCTGCCAACGCTGCATGCGATGGCCGCAGTAGGCCAGCATCGCGCCGAAGGCGAGCATGGTCAGATCGAAGCCGGCCAGCACCCAGTCACCGGTACGCAGGGTCACGCCCAGATGCGCGTGCGTGGTCAATGCGTTGACCACCGGGATCAGGGCGAACAGCGCGCCGCCCAGATACAGCTGCCAGGTCCACATCATCCGCTTGGGCCAGATGAAACCGGCCAGCAATGCGGCGGCCCAGGCGTAGAAGAAGGCATTGACCTCGGCCGCGGAGCGCTCGGCCATCTGCACCGGCAGCAGGCGGTTGGCCAGGAAGTAGGTGGCGAAGGCAATCGGCAGGCCGGCCACTGCGCCGATGTTCAGCGCGTCGACCAGGCGCAGGCCGAAGCCGGTCTTGCCGGACTTGGCGTGCTTGGGACGTTCCTTGACCGCCCACAGCACCACGCCGCTGGCGACCATCAGGCAGCCGATCAGGCCCGAGAGGAAGAACAGGGCACGCAGGCCCCAATCGGCGAAGCGCGCCAGGTGCAGTCCGTACATCACGCCGCGGGTCTGGGTCGCACCACCGGAGGCCGGGCTGGCCTCGAGCAATTGCCCGGTGACGGCATTGAAGCGCAGCGACGGGGTATCCACCGACAGGCGCTTTCCATCGCGCTGGGTGATATCCACGATCGCATTCGCTGCGCCCGGGTGGTACAGGGTGAAGCCGGCGACATCGGCCCCCTTCCATTCGGCGCGGGCGCTGTCCAGCAGCTGCTGGATCGGCAGCGGCGTGGCGCGCCCTTCGGCGGGGGTCTCGATCTCGGCCAGGCGCGCGAAAGCCTCGCTGAAGAACGCCTCCTCATCCTTGGGGTAGGCCACGCTCACGCCCCACGGCAGGTACATGAACATCAGGGTGACGATGCCGGTGTAGGTGATCATCGCGTGGTACGGCAGCGCCATCACGGCGCTGACGTTATGGAAATCCAGCCACGAACGCAGGCCCTTCTCCGGGCGGAAGGTGAAGAAGTCCTTGAAGATCTTCTTGTGCGTGATCACGCCGGTGATGATCGCCACCAGCATGAACATCGCGCAGAAACCGACCAGGTAACGCGCCCAGTAGACCGGGATGTAGTGCAGGTCGAAATGCAGGCGGTAGAAGAAGTCGCCGCCGCGGGTTTCGCGTGCGGCGATTTCCTCGCCGGTGTTCGGATCCACGGTGGCATCGCCGAAACGGCCACCGCCGCGCCGGCGGCGCTCGCCTTCCACCGGCGGCTTGACCATTGATTCGGGGTTGCGCCAGAACATGCGCATCGCCGGGTTGCGCGGGTCGGGCAGGGTGACGTTCCAGCTCTCGGCCTGTGGCGCCTTGTGCTGCAGGAAGGTCAGCGCACGCTCGGCGGCCACATCGGCGGTGACGCTGCTGCGCGGCAGCTCCGGGCGCATCCAGCGGCTGATTTCCTCACGGTAGTAGCTGGCGGTGCCGGCCATGAAAATCAGCAGCAGCAGCCAGCCGACCAGCAGGCCGGTCCAGGTGTGCAGCCACGCCATCGACTGGCGGAATCCGTTCTTCATGCGGCCCCCTGCAGCAGGCGGGTGCCCACCCAGAACAGCACGGTGGGTATCAGGATGCCGACCCAGGCGCGCAGGGCAGTGCGGGTAGCGAACGCCCACAGCGCCGCGCAGGCGCACAGCACGATCGCCACCATCATGCCGGTCAGCACGGCCTGCCCGCGCGCGATCGGCAGGGCGACCGCGAAGAACATCGAGCAGGTCGCGGCCAGCGCGTAGCCGCCGAAGATCGCCGCGAGCGAACGTGACAACACACCCAGCCAGGGGCGGGTGAAGAAGGAACCAAGACGGTTGAACCTGGCGCTGGCGTGCGGCGTGCTGTCCACGGAAACCTGCTGATCGATCGGGGAAACGGGCATCACCGGCCGCAGCCGGTGATGAAGGATAGTGGCCATCCGTGGCCGTGTTCACTGCGCGTCGCAGTGGTCCCTTGGAGCCGGTGTCAGAGCTTCCAGCGCAGGTTCAACATCACGTTGCGCGGTTCGCCCCAGTACACGCCGTTGTAGAAACCGACGTTGCTGAAGTACTTCTTGTCGAGCAGGTTGTTGACGTTGAGCTGCGCGGAGAAGTTGTCGTTGAAGCGGTAGCCGGCGAACACATTCACCAGGTAGAACGCGTCCTGGGTGATGAACGCCGATTCGGTACGGCCGCTGGTCGCGTAATCCGCGCGCGGCTTGGTGCTGGTCCGGTAGATCCGGCTCTGCCAGGTCACGCCACCGCCCAGCGACAGGCGGTTCCACTCACCGCTCGGGCGCCAGCTGGTGTTGAGGCGGAAGGTGTCCACCGGGTTGGTGGTGTTCTGCGCCACGCCGGCCTGGTTGCGGATGGTGGTGTGCGCGAAACCGGCCGAGAGGTTCCAGTTCTCGGTCAGGCTGCCCTGGGCTTCCAGTTCCCAGCCCTTGACCTTGTTGCCCTTGCCGGTGGAACGATAGGCGCTGCTGCCATCGGGCAGCGAGGCGGCCGGCACCGAGTCATCGAGCTCGGCGACATTGTCCTTCTCGCCCTTGAACACCGCGGCGGAGGTATTCAGGCGTCCACCGAAGAATTCACCCTTCAGGCCGGCCTCCCACATGTCGCCGACCACCGGCTCCAGGTAGTCGTTGTTCTTGTCGCGGTAGTCCTGCGGCTGGAAGATGTCGGTGTAGCTGGCGTAAGCGCTGAACTGCCTGCTGAAATCGTAGACCAGGCCGAAGTACGGGGTCAGCGAATCGTCCGGCTTGTAGCCGCCGCGGGTGGTGCCGGTACGGTTGCCGGCAGCATCGTGGGTGTAGCGCCAGCTGCGGGTTTCCCAGCTGCCGTAGCGCGCGCCGAGCACGGCCAGCAACGGATCGGCCAGCTGCAGGCGGGCGGCCACGTAGGCGGCCTTCTGCGTCAGCTCGTTCTCCGAGGCCAGCCAGTCATGCCGTGTGAGCGGCAACGGGGCGACATCCCCGGTCCAGTGGCGCCAGTCCGGCACGACGTCATAGCCCGGCGGCTGCGTGAATGCCGAGGCAGGCGATTCGCCCTTGCGCACGGATTGGCCGACGCCCGCCACCAGCTCGTGTTCACGGCCGAACAGCTGGAACGGGCCGCTGGCGTTGAGGTCGAACACATTCATTTCGCTGCGCTCGGCGAAATGCGAGAGATAGGCGCGCACCCCGGTGCCGTCCGGTGCCGGATACCCCTGCGCGCCATACCAGACGTCGCCATCGGTGTTGCGCTTGGCGCGGGTCGCGCTGGCCTTCAGCGACCAGCCGTTGCCGAGCTGCTGCTCCAGGCGCACGAAGGTGGTCTTCTCCACGATCGGCCAGCTGCTCCAGCGTGCCGAGAGGTTGGTCGAGCGGGGCAGGTTGGCCGGCTTGCCGTCCGGGCCCCAGTACGGCACCACGCCCCAGGTCACGCCCTTGGTTTCCGGCGACTGGTAGTCATAGCCGACTTCGAACAGGGTGCTGTCGGTCAGGTCGGCCTGCACGATGCCGTAGAACACGTCCTTGTCCAGACGGTACACATCGCGGAAGGAATCGCTCTGCTGCTTGGCGGCCACGAAGCGCGCACGCACGCGGCCATCCAGCGCGATCGGGCCGCCGATGTCCGCTTCCAGACGCTGGTTGCCCCAGCGGCCCAGGGTCAGCCCGGCGCTCATCGCCATCTCCTGGGTCGGTCGCTTGCGGACCATGTTGATCGTGCCCGACGGATCACCGGCGCCGGTGGTCAGGCCGGTGGCGCCGCGGACCACTTCGATGCGCTCGTAGATCGCGCTGTCGGTGTTGGTCTTGAGCGAGCCACCAAACGTGTTGAGCATCCCGTCGATCTGGAAATTGGTGATGCTGTAGCCACGCGAGATGTAGTTGATGCGCTCCGAATCGGTGACCGACACGTGCACGCCGGTGACCTGGCCCATCACATCGGACAGGGCGTACAGGCCCATGTCGTCCAGACGCTGGCGGGTCAGCACGGTGACCGACTGGGGGGTGTGGCGCAGCGACAGGTTCAACTTGGTGGCGGTGCTGGCCTGCTTGACCGTGTAGGAATTCGGGATCTCGCCATCGGCCGTCACCTTGACCGTGTCCAGCGTGGTTGCCTCATTCGGCCCGGCCTCGGCAAAGGCGGGCAGCGCCGGCCCGGCGAGGGCAGCAACAAGCGCGAGGGTCAACAACGATGGCCGGGACAACGGTGACGCGGACGAACGGGTCATGGCAACACTTCCAATGTGGGAAAACGGCGGCACGCGCGCAGTGACGCTGCCGGGGGCAGCAGGGCAGGCGAGGCAGCGGATCAGGAGGTGTACACGGGGCGTTGCGCAGGGAAGGCGTGAGGCATCCGGGCGCCGGTTGGCTAGGCGTACAGCCGATCAGTGAATGATAGTCATTATCATTTCGTTAGACAAGCGTCATGGCGGTGTCGAAATCAGGAAAAAGCCGTGCGCGGGCGTATGTGCGGGGGCGGCAACGACGGTCGTCTGCGTGTCACTGCCGGGCAATATCGCGTCAACACACTGTGAGGATGTCGTGACAAGCCGTCACGGCGAACCCCCACCTGTTCGTACGCGGAGTCGTCAGTGAATCGTTGTGTGCTTGCTGTAGCGGTGTCGTCCGTCCTTACCTTCGCCCTGGCCGCCGATGCGCGTGCCGAGGCCGCCCCGGCAGGGAATGCCGCGGCCCCCGCCACCCTGGACACGATGATCGTCACCGGCACGCGCGGCAGCAACCGCACGCAGTTCGACACGCTGGCCCCGGTGGACGTGTTCTCGCAGGAAGAAATCCAGGCGATCGAATCCTCCGACCTCAACGATGTGCTGGCCCAGCTGGTGCCGTCGTTCGTGGTCCAGCGCATGCCGATGAATGATGGCCTGGTGTTCGTGCGGCCGGCCACGCTGCGCGGCCTCTCGCCGGACCAGACCCTGGTGCTGGTCAATGGTCGCCGCTTCCACCGCTCGGCGCTGCTGGGCGCGCGCGGTGCGCAGGGGCCGGACCTGGCCCAGATTCCGGTGCATGCGATCCAGCGCATCGAAGTGCTGCGCGACGGCGCGTCCGCGCAGTACGGCTCGGACGCGATCGCCGGTGTCATCAACATCATCCTGGATGACCGGGTCGGCGGCGAACTGTCGCTGGGGCTCTCCGAGTACAGCGAGGGCGATGGCCTGGGCCGCAAGATCGGGGGCCGCCACGGCTTCGCGCTGGGCGACAAGGGCAGCCTGTCGCTGTTCGCCGACTGGGACAAATCCGATGCGACCTCGCGCAGCCGTCAGCGCGCCGATGCGATCGCCTTCCAGAACGCCCACCCGGCGCTGGCCGTGCCCGATCCGGTGCAGCGCTGGGGCCAGCCGGACCTGGAAAACCGGCATTTCGGCTTCAACCTCAACCTGGCCTTGAACGACAGCGTCGACCTCTACGGCTTCGGTCTGTACGGCCACAGCGAGGGTGTCAGCGATTTCAACTGGCGCAACCCCGATGGCACCGCCTCGGTCTACAACCGCAGCCGCGTATTCCCCGGCTGGGACGCACGCAGCCTGTACCCGACCGGCTTCAGCCCGAAATACGGCAACGAGCAGGACGATCTGCAGGGCGTGCTCGGTCTGCGTGGTTACTGGGGCGAGCGCTGGCGCTGGGATGTGAGCGGCTCCTACGGGCGCAACCGCATCGACTACACGCTGGGCAATTCGATCAATGCCTCGCTCGGCCCGGACAGCCCCACCGCGTTCTACCTCGGCCGCCTCTCGCAGGAAGAGAAGAACCTCAACGCGGATATCGTCTACTCGCTGCCGGTCAGCGCGCTGGCGGCGCCGATCAACATCGCCTTCGGTGCGGAGACGCGCGAGGAAACCTACGGCGTGGATGCCGGTGATCCGGCGTCGTATGCGATCGGCCCGGGCGCGGTGACCGGCCTGGCCGGGGGCGCCAACGGTGCGCCGGGGTTCAGCGCGGCCAATGCCGGGCGCTGGAGCCAGCGCAGCCGCGCGGCCTACATCGATGTCGAAGCGCCGTTGACCGCCCGCTGGACCGTCGGCGCGGCGACCCGTTACGAGCACTTCTCCGCCTTCGGTGAAAGCGTGGACGGCAAGCTCTCCAGCCGCTTCGAGTTCACCCCGGACCTGGCGCTGCGCGGCTCGGTCTCCACCGGCTTCCGTGCCCCCACCCCTGGCCAGCTCTACACCCAGAGCACCCAGCAGGGCCTGGATACCGTGACCTTGCAGGTGTTCACCACCGGCCGCCTGTCGCCCAGCGATCCGCTGGCGATCCAGCTGGGGGCCAAACCGCTCAAGCCGGAGCAATCGCGCACCGCCTCGCTCGGTCTGACCTGGAAGAATGAGCTGGGCTTCTCCGGCTCGGTGGACCTGTACGACATCAAGGTCACCGATCGCTTCAGCCAGTCGGCCTCGTTCGCGGTGCCGGCCGGCGTACCCAACCCGCTGGCGTACACCTCGGTGAGCTTCTACACCAACGATTTCGACACCACCACGCGCGGTGTCGACGTGGTGGCCAGCCACACCACCGCACTCGGCGCGGGCCGCCTGAGCACCACGCTGGGCTACAACTACAACCAGACCCAGGTGGACAGTGGTGCCACCGGCGTGGCCACCAACGAAAGCCAGCGCCGCATCTTCGAAGAGCGCCTGCCGCGGCAGAAGGCCACGCTCAGCAGTACCTATGCGTGGGGCCGCTTCAGCGTGCTCGGCAAGCTGCGATACTACGGGGCATGGACAGACTCTTCGGGCAATGCCACCGGCGACAT
The DNA here is from genome assembly GCF_026241915.1 of Stenotrophomonas sp. RIT-551. NCBI lineage: Bacteria > Pseudomonadati > Pseudomonadota > Gammaproteobacteria > Lysobacterales > Lysobacteraceae > Stenotrophomonas > Stenotrophomonas sp. RIT-551. The sequence continues at coordinate 14,907 of NZ_JAPJIU010000020.1, forward strand.
CTTCCAGCGCTTCGGGGCGATGAGCTTCGTCGATCTGGCGGTGAGCTGGAACGTCACCGGGCAGCAGACGCTGCGGATCGGCGCGGACAACCTCTTCAACCGCTACCCGGACGAGGCCAGCTTCCAGGCCAGCCGTGGCCTGATCTACTCGCGGAACGCGCCGTATGACACTGACGGCCGCAACCTCTACGCCGAATACCGGATCCGCTATTGATGGACCGGCAACGACGACATCTGCTGCGTGGCGCGCTGGCCCTGCCACTCGCCACGGCGCTGTCCGGTGCGACCGCCATGGGCCCTGAACCGATGGCGCTGCCGGCGGTGGGCACGCGTACGCCGGCCGAACTTGCCGGTGATGAAGGCTGGTGGGACCAGGTCCGCGCACTGTATGACCTCACCGATGAGGTCGTGATGCTGGACAACGGCTACTGGGGCGCAATGGCGCGCCCGGTACTGCAGGCGTACCAGCAGGCTACCGCCACGGTGAATGCCGGCAACGCCTGGTTCGGGCGGCTGGCGTTTCCACCGCTGTTCGAACAGGCCCGCGTACGCCTGGCACAGGTGCTGGGCGTGGAGACCGACGAGATCGTGCTCACCCGTGGCGCCACCGAGGCGATGCAGGTACTGATCGGCAGCTACCGCGGGCTGTCGCCAGGCGATGCAGTGATGTATGCCGACACCGACTACGACAGCATGATCAGCGCGATGCAGTGGCTGCAGGCGCGGCGCGGCGTGCAGCCGGTGGCGATCACGCTGCCCGAGCCGTTCGACCACGACAGCATCGTGGAGACCTACCGCCGCGCGCTGGCCGCCAACCCGCGCGTGCGCCTGCTGTTGCTGACCCACGTCAACCACCGCAACGGCATGCTGCTGCCAGTGGCGGAGATCGCCGCCCTGGCCAGGGCGGCCGGCGTGGAGGTGGTGCTCGACGCGGCGCACGGCATCGGCCAGGTGGATACCCCGCTGCGCGCGCTGGGGGTGGATTTCATCGGGATCAACCTGCACAAGTGGATCGGCGCGCCGGTCGGCGTCGGGGCGGTGTATGTCCGCCGCGGGCGTGTCCGCGATCTGGATCCGTACATGGGCGAGCAGGATCACGACGACATCCGCACCCGCGTGCACACCGGCACGGTCAACTTCGCGGCGTACATGGCGCTGCCGGTTGCACTGGACCTGCACGAGCGCATCGGTGTCGCCAACAAGCGTGCGCGCCTGCTGCGCCTGCGCGCTCAGTGGATGGACGCATTGCGGGACGATGCGCGCATCCAGTTGCTGGGGTCGGACGATCCGCGCCTGTCCAGTGCGATCACCTCGTTCCGGTTGCGCGGGCAGACCACGATGCGCGACAACACCGCCACCTCGCAGCGGATGGTGAAGCAGTCGGGGGTGTTCGTGGTGCCACGCGAAGGGCTCGCCTCCGGCGCCTGCCTGCGGGTGACGCCGGGCATCTTCAGCACGCCGGCGCAGATGGACGCGCTGGTGGCGGCGGTCCGGGCGGTCGCTGGCTGAGTCATCCCACGACGCTGGCAGCGATCCTGCCAGCGTCGCAGGGCGCGGATGCTTCCGGTGTTACCAGTGGAACCAGACGGTCAGCGCGTGCAGGATCACGCCGATCAGGCCGCCCACCAGGGTGCCATTGAAACGGATGAACTGCAGGTCGCGGCCAACGCTCAATTCCAGCTGCTCGACCAGGTGGCGTTCGTCCCACCCTTTGACGGTCTGCGCGATGTGCTCGGTCACCCCGCTGCGCAGGCGCGTGGTCAGGCGTTCGGCACCGTCCATCAGGTGCTGGTTGAGTGCTTCGCGCAGCGACGGGTCGGCCTGCAGCGCCTCACCCACCGAGGCCAGGCTGCGGCGCAGATGGCCGGCCAGCGCGGAGTCCTCGCTGGCCAGGTCGGCACGCAGGCTGGCGTGGATCCGCGCCCACAGGCCCTGCACGTACTCCTGCACGGCCGGGTGGTCGATCACCTGCTGTTTGAGCTGCTCGACCTTCTCGGCCAGGGCCGGGTCCTCGCGCAGCCGCTGGATGTAGTCGCTCAGCCAGGTTTCGTAATCGCGCCGCAGGGGGTGTTCGGGCTGGGCCAGGATCTGCTGCAGTTCTTCCAGCACCGCGTGCGCCAGGCGCTCGGCAAGGGTGTCACCGATCTCGTCGATCGGCTTGACCCAGTTGACCGTACTGGCCAGCTTGGGCCACTCGCGCTGGATGTAGCCCACGATCAGGGTGGACGCGCGGTCCTTGACCGTCTCGTTGCCCAGCCATTCGCTGATGCGGGTCAGGCCTTCATCCAGCACGCGCTGGTGGCGGTTGTCGGCGGTGAGCAGGCTTAGCAGTTCACCCGCCGTGGCGGCTGCGTTCCATTGCCGAAGCTGCTGGATCACAAAGCCCTGGATGCTGCGCCGGACCGCCGCTTCATCAAGGAAATCCAGCGCCTGCAGGGCCCAGCCGCGGGCCATGTCCGCCAGCATGCGGGCCCGCGCCGGCTCGGCCAGCCAGCTGCCCAGGCGGCTGGCCGGATCGAACACCTGGAGCCGGGCCAGCAGCGCTTGGGGTTCCAGGAACTGGTCGCGGACGAACAGCGCCAGGCTGTCGGCGATGCGGTCCTTGCTGCGCGGGATGATCGCAGTATGCGGGATCGGCAGGCCCAGCGGACGCCGGAACAGCGCGACCACCGCGAACCAGTCGGCCAGGGCGCCGACGGCAGCGGCTTCGCAGAAGGCCGAGACCCAGGCCCAGATGCCGCGTTCGCCGTGCCAATGGCTGACCGCGAAGCCGGCCAGCATCGCCACCAGCATGGCCAGGGCGATCAGTTTGAGCCGTCGCAGCTGGGCACGGCGCGGGTCGGGAGGGGAGAGGGGCGTCATCCCGGCAGTCTAACGACCGAAGGATGATTGCGAGGTAGTGCCGGCCGCTGGCCGGCAACCAAGCCTCCCCCCACCCGAAGGTCAATCGCGTTGCCGGCCAGCGGCCGGCACTGCCCTCAGAGGTCCGCCACCTGCTTGCGCAGCGCGGCCAGCTGCTGGCGCAGGGTGTCGTTCTCCAGGGTCAGCGCGATGATGCGCTGGCGCAGCTCGGCCGGGCCTTCGCCCAGTGCGTTGAGCGCATCGGCGATCTCGGCGGCGCGGCTGGGGTCGACCTCGGCGTCGCCATCGGCGCTGTGCAGCACCTCCTGGGCCGGCTTGCGCGGCTTGCGCTTGGACTCGCGCACACGCTTGGCGGCCTGCTTGAGCTCGTCCTTGCCGGCGGCGGCTGCGGCACGCTGTTCGTCTTCCGGCAGGTCGGCCACGGCGGCCGCGGCGCTAATCGAGATCACCCCGGTCTTGACCGCTTCCACCAGTTCCGGCGCGGCCTGCTTGTGGATGCGCTCGATCATCGTCACCTGGCTGCTGCTCAGGCGCGCTTCGCGGGCCATGTCCGCGCGGCTGACCTTCGGTGCGGCGGCCCACGGCGGGCTGTCTTCGTCAGCGGCCTCGGTCGGCCCGCTGATCTCGCCGTCGCTTTCCTTCTGCAGCTGGGCCTGATCGGCGCGATGGCGCTCGGCCAGGATGTCGCGCTTGCGCAGCGCCAGCACGCCACGCTGGAAATCGGAGACGCTGCGGCGGCCCAGGTGCTGCTCGATCATCCACAGATGGACGTCGTCCATCGACTGGAATCGCGTGTTCTGGATCGTCTGGAACGGCAGTCCGTGCTTCTGGCAGATGCCGTAGCGGTTGTGGCCATCCACCAGCACCTCGCCCCACAGCACCAGCGCGTCGCGGCAGCCTTCGGCGAGGATGCTGCGCTCCAGGGCGTCGTGCTCGTCCGGGGTCAGCGGGTCGATATAGGCCTTGAGTTCTTCTTTGACGACAATGTCCATGCAATCCGGTACGCGAGCGAAACGTGACCGACCATTGTAAGGATCGCGGCGGCCGGCGTCGTCGCCGACGGATTCAGGCTCAGCCGGTGGCGCGGATCATCTCGCCCAGCACCTCCACGATGCGGTCGATGTGGCTGCGCTCCAGGATCAGCGGAGGCGACAGCGCGATCACATCGCCGGTGCAGCGCACCAGCAACTCACCATCGCGGAAGCAGCGCTCGAATACCTCATAGCCGCGCGCGCCGGGCGCGTCCTTGCGCGGCATCAGCTCGATTGCGCCGATCAACCCGACGTTGCGGATGTCCACCACATGCGGCAGCCCTCGCAGGCTGTGCAGTCGCTCCTGCCAGTAATCACCCAGTTCCAGGGCGCGCTCGAACAGATGCTCCTCGGCGTAGGTATCCAGCGCGGCCAGCGCAGCCGCACACGCCAGCGGGTGACCGGAATAGGTATAGCCGTGGAAAAATTCGATGGCGGCCGTCGGGCCCTGCATGAAGGCGCCGTGGATCGCATCGCTGGCCAGCACCGCGCCCATCGGCACCGCGCCGTTGGTCAGGCCCTTGGCCAGGGTCAGCAGGTCCGGGGTGACCCCGAAGCGCTGGGCGGCGAAGGCGTGGCCGACCCGGCCGAAACCGGTGATCACCTCGTCGAACACCAGCAGAATGCCGTGCTGGTCGCAGATCTCGCGCAGGCGCTGCAGATAGCCCGGCGCGGGCAGGATCACCCCGGCCGAACCGGCGATCGGCTCGACGAACACCGCGGCGATGGTGGAGGCATCGTGTAGCGCGATCAGGCGCTCCAGATCCTCGGCCAGTTCGGCCCCGTGGCGGGGCAGGCCAGGGCTGAAGGCATTGCGCTCCAGATCGAGCGTATGGCACAGGAAATCGCTACCGGGCAACAACGGCCCGAACGTCTTGCGGTTGTTGGGCAGGCCGCCGATCGACATGCCGCCGAAGCCGACGCCGTGATACGCCTTCTCCCGCCCGATGAAGCGGGTGCGGTGACCCTCGCCGCGCAGGCGATGGTAGGCCAGCGCGATCTTCATCGCGGTATCCACCGCCTCGGAGCCGGAGTTGGTGAAGAACACATGGTTCAAGCTGGCCGGTGCCAGTGCGGCCAGCCGCTGCGCCAGCACGAACGGCAACGGCGAGCCCATCTGGAACGGTGGCGCGAAATCCAGCGTGGCGGCCTGCTGCTGGATCACCTGGACGATCCGCGGCCGCGCATGCCCCGCGTTGCAGCACCACAGGCCCGCCGCGCCATCCAGGATCGGGCGGTCGTCGACGTCGTGGTAGTACATGCCCTCAGCGCGTACCAGCAGGCGTGGCGCGGCCTTGAACTGGCGGTTGGCGGTGAATGGCATCCAATAGGCGTCCAGCTCTGCTGGCGCTTGTCCGGCCAGGGTGGACAACGACAACTCGGGACGAGGCATGGGGCACTCCGCAGGGTCGCGACGGTCACGACTTTATCGCACCCGCATCACGTCACTCCGTGATGGCCGCGGGTATAAGCGCGTTACCCGACTCACTGAACGAGGACCACGCCGATGACCGCCGCACGCACCCGTGAGGACTGGCAGCGCCAGGCCGATGCACTGACCTTCCAGGGCCAGGCCTTCATCGATGGGCGCTACGTGGACGCCGCCAGTGGCGCGCGCTATGACTGCATCAGCCCGATCGATGGCCGCGTGCTGGTGCAGGTAGCCGACGCCGATACGACAGACGTTGACCGTGCGGTCGCCGCGGCGCGTCGCAGTTTCGATGCGGGCGACTGGTCGCGGGCGGCACCCTCGCACCGCAAGCGGGTGCTGCTGCGGCTGGCCGATCTGGTCGAGCAGCACGCCGATGCGCTCGCGTTGCTGGAAACCCTGGACATGGGCAAGCCGGTCCGCGACGCACGCGAAGGCGATCTGGCCGGTGTCGTGCGGTGCCTGCGCTGGACCGCCGAGGCGGTGGACAAGGTATACGGCGAAGTCGCCCCTACAGCGCTCGACACGCTGGGCCTGATCACCCGCGAGCCGGTCGGCGTTGTCGCGGTGATCGTGCCGTGGAATTTCCCGCTGTTGATGGCGTCGTGGAAAATCGCCCCGGCGCTGGCGGCAGGCAATTCCGTGGTGCTCAAACCCTCTGAACGCTCGCCGTTGAGCGCGATCCGCCTGGCCGCACTGGTGGCCGAGGCCGGTGTGCCCGACGGCGTGTTCAACGTGCTGCCTGGCCACGGCGAGCGCACTGGTGAGCCGCTGGCGCTGCACATGGACGTGGATGCGCTGGCCTTCACCGGTTCCACCGCTGTTGGCCGCCGGTTGCTGCAATGCGCGGGCAGATCGAATCTCAAGCGCACCTGGCTGGAGTGCGGTGGCAAGAGCCCGAACCTCGTCTTCGCCGATGCGCCCGATCTGGACAAGGCCGCCCAGGCCGCCGCCACGGCGATCTTCTACAACCAGGGCGAGGTGTGCACCGCCGGCTCGCGCCTGCTGGTCCAGCGCTCGATCAAGGATGCCTTCGTGGCCCGGGTCCTGGCGCATGGGCGGCACATGCAGCCACAACACCCGTTCGAGCCGGAGGCGGCGATGGGCGCGCTGGTCGACGACGCGCACGCCGGCCGCGTGCTGGACTACGTGGCCCGCGGCGAGGCCGAGGGCGCGCGCCTGCTGCTGGGTGGCAAACGCTTGGAGGTGGTGCCGGGTGGCAGCTATGTCGAGCCGACCGTCTTCGATGAGGTCGATCCGCAGCACACGATCGCCCGCGAGGAAATCTTCGGGCCGGTCCTCTCGGTGCTCACCTTCGATCACGAGGCGGACGCGCTGCGCATGGCCAATGATTCGATCTACGGGCTGGCCGCTGGCGTATGGACGCGCGACCTGGGCCGCGCGCACCGGGTGGCACGCGGCCTGCGTGCCGGCAGCGTCTGGGTCAACCAGTGGGATGGCGGCGACATGACCGCCCCGTTCGGTGGCTACAAGCAGTCCGGCATCGGCCGCGACAAATCCCTGCACGCCTTCGACAAGTACACCGAACTCAAGGCGACCTGGATCCACCTGGGCGGCTGACCTCGCTCAGCAGTCCTGGCTGTGGCGGACCAGCGACTCGCGCAGCAGGTCGCGATCCCGTTCATCCACCGCGTTGCGCAGGTAGTCGATCTGCTGCCGCGTCAGGCGGCACTGGTCCACCGTGTAGCCGGGCGGCCAGGCACCGATCAGCTGGAAAATGCCCTGCACGATCTGCTCCGGCGACATTCCGGCGTTCATCCGGAAGCGCTCGCGCCGCGGTTGGAAGGCCGCGTGCACCTCACGGGCGCCCAGCACGCGCGGGGCCAGTGAGGCTGCTTCGATGCCGCTGCCGGTCAGCGACGATGGCACGCTCAGATCAAGCGGCGCGGTCACTTCCGGCACAGCCGGCGCGGCGGCGGCTGCGGCGACCGGCACGACCACGGCCGGCGCAGGCAGGCGCTGCGATGCGGCGGCCTGCCGTGTGCGGGGCGTCGTGGCACTGGGCGGTGGCGAAACCGGTACCGGCAACGCGCGAGGCAGCCAGTACACCTGCAGGCGCTCATCCGCGAAGGCATCACCCGGGCCGGGTGAACGCAGCAGCACGCCCAGCATCAGCCCGTGTACGGCCATCACCACCGCGATGGCGGTGGGCCGGGTCCAGCGCGAGCGGGCACGCTTCCTTGAGCCTGACATCCGGAACCTTCCTGGCGGGGGACCGCGGTCAGACCCGGTGAGCGGGTGGGAGTTCCTGGCCGGCACGCAGCCTGTGGACCCGGTCACTGGCTGACAGTCTCGTCTGCAACCATCGCGGCAGGCGTGGGAAGGCCGTGGCAGAATCCGGCAGCTGCCCTTTTCTGCGTACCCGATGTCCACACCTGCTGTCGCACCCGTCGTGAACTCCCCCCGCCGCATCCTGCTGGCGAGCCTGATCGGCACCACCATCGAGTTCTTCGATTTCTACATCTACGCCACCGCGGCGGTGCTGGTGTTTCCGCACCTGTTCTTCCCCGAGAGCAGCGATGGCGCGGCGATGCTGCAGTCGCTGGCGACCTTCGCCGTAGCCTTCATCGCGCGGCCGGTCGGCTCGGCGGTGTTCGGTCACTACGGCGACCGCATCGGGCGCAAGGCCACGCTGGTGGCGGCATTGCTGACGATGGGGGTTTCCACGGTGGCCATCGGCCTGCTGCCCACGCATGCCAGCATCGGCCTGGTCGCGCCGGCACTGCTGGCGCTGTGCCGTTTCGGGCAGGGCCTGGGGCTGGGGGGAGAGTGGGGTGGTGCGGTGCTGCTGGCCACCGAGAATGCACCGCCCGGCAAGCGCGCCTGGTACGGCATGTTCCCGCAGCTGGGTGCTCCGCTGGGCTTCCTGCTCTCGGCCGGTATCTTCCTGCTGCTCGGCCGCGCGATGAGCGAGGCTGATTTCCTGCAATGGGGGTGGCGCGTGCCCTTCCTGGCCAGTTCGCTGCTGGTCGGCATCGGCCTGTGGGTGCGCTTGAACATCCACGAGACCCCGCAGTTCCAGGCCACGCTGGACCGCAACGAGCGGGTCAGGCTGCCGATGTGGAGCGTGCTGCGCGACCACCCGTTGACGCTGGTGCTGGGCACGCTGGGAGCGTTCGCCACCTTCGTGCTGTTCTACCTGATGACGGTGTTCACCCTCGGCCATGGCACCACCGTGCTGGGGTACTCGCGCGAGCAGTTCCTGCTGCTGCAGATGGTCGGCATCCTGTTCTTCGCGGCGGGCATTCCCATTTCCGCGCTGTACGGCGACCGTTGGGGCACACGCCGCACGATGATCGTGGCCAGCGGCCTGATCCTCGCCTTCGGCGTGGCGTTCGCGCCGCTGTTCCAGGCCGGCAGCCCGTGGCTGGTGCTGGGGTTCCTGGCGCTGGGCCTGTTCCTGATGGGCCTGACCTACGGCCCGTGCGGCACCTTCCTGGCCGAGATCTATCCGGTCCAGGTGCGCTACACCGGCGCTTCGCTTTCGTTCAACCTGGCCGGCATTCTCGGTGCGGCCCCGGCGCCGTACGTGGCCACCTGGCTGGCCGAACGCTATGGCCTGGTCGCAGTGGGCTATTACCTGTGCGTCACCGCATTGATCACCATCGTCGCCCTGCTGGCGATGGGCCGGCGCGGGCGCTGATCAGCGGAAGAAGCGCTTGAGCGTGCGGCCCAGCCAACTGCCCTGCTGGTGCTCGCGCGCGAACTGGTTGAGATGCTGCTTGACCTGCGGTGCGTAGGCCTTGTCGTCGCCCCGGATATGATTGAACAGCCAGCGCGAGAGCATCGTGCGCAGCTCTTCGGTGATGTCCTCACCGGCCTGGAAACGCAGCCGGTACTCGCCCACGCGCTTGCCGAAGATCTCATGCACGCGCTTGTGCGCCGAACAGAACGGATAGCCGGCTTCCTCCATCAGCTCTTCTTCGAAGGCGAAATGGGACATCGTGTAATCCACCAGCTCGTCGATCACCTCGGCCACGGCCAGCCGCTCCAGGCTCTTCTGGGCGACATGCAGGTGGTTGAGCATCTCCACGATGCGCATGTGCTGGTGATCGATGACATCGATACCGATGTTCAGATCATCCTGCCAGACCAGAAGTGCCATGGTGCGTTCCCCGTGCTGTTCAACTGGGGGCGACTCTAGGCAGTCGCGGCCGGGGCCGCGTTGATCTCGATCAAGGCACCAGGGCAGGCTCGCGCTGGCGTGGGCCGGTGGCCACGGTGGCGCAGTGGACCCGGTTGCGGCCGGCGGCCTTGGCCAGGTACAGCTGGCGGTCGGCCTCGGAAATCAGCCGGTGCAGCGAGTCGCGCTGCGGACGCAGGCAGCACAGCCCGATGCTCACCGTCATGCGCAGCGTGGTGTGGCCCAGGTCGACCTCCAGCGCGGCGATGGCCTGGCGCAGTTCGTCGAAGTAGTGCACGGCCTGCTCTTCATCCATGCCGGGCACCAGCAGGCAGAACTCCTCGCCACCGAAGCGCGCGATCAGGTCTTCCTGGCGCGCGTGCTGGGCGACCGCCGCGGCCACCGCGCGCAGCGCGTCATCGCCGGCCTCGTGGCCATGGGTATCGTTGATGTGCTTGAAGTGGTCGATATCGATCATCGCCACCGCCACCTGCTCACCATCCAGGTGCAACTGCGGCAGCTGGCGCTGGCTCTGTTCCAGGAAGCAGCGGCGATTGGGCAGGCCGGTCAGGAAATCGCGGGTGGCCAGGTCCTGCAGGGTGCCGATCAGCTCCAGCTGGTCCACGTTCTGCGAGACGCGGCAGAAGAACTCCTCGCGCGAGAAGGGCTTGCGCAGGAAATCGTTGGCGCCGTTCTTGAGGAAGCGCGGGATCAGCGACGGGTCGGTATTGCCGGAGATCCCGATCACCGCCAGCTTGTCGCGTGAGCGCATCGTGCGCAGGCGGCGGGTGAACTCCACCCCCTCCATGCCCGGCATCTCCTGGTCGACCACGGCCAGCCGGATGGCCGGGTGCGCTTCGATCGCCTTCAGCCCTTCGGCACCGTCGGCCGCCTCGTAGACGTCATGCCCGTACATGCGCAGCAGCGAGGCGGCGTACATCCGTGCCGACATTGAATCATCCACCACCACCGCGGCGATCCGCCGGTTGCGCTCCAGCCGCTGTACCAGCCACACCAGGTAATCGATGCTGCCCGGCGTGTTCTTCAGCACGTAATCGATGATCTGCTGCTGCAGCACCCGCTTGCGCAGGTCTTCGTCGTAGACGCCGCTGACCACCACCGTGGGCAACCCGCGTGAGAGGAAGTAGTCCACCACGGTATCGCGGTCACCATCGGCCAGCACCAGGCCGGTCAGGACCAGGAACCAGCCCTGTTCCTCATCCAGCAACCGCCCGGCCTCGGCCAGGCTGGTCGCGACCGACACCGGCAGCTCCAGCCGCTGCTCGATCGCCTCGCGCAGCATGCTGGTGAACGTGCGCGAGTTTTCCACCAGCAGGATCCGCTGGGGCAGGGCATCACCGGGGTCGCTGAGGACAGCGCCCTGCAACAGTGCCGGCATGAGGCGTACGCTCGGTTCCGAGTGGGTCGGGACTGGCAGCGGCGGTTTCACGCGTAACTTTAGGGGCGAGGGCGACGCGCAATGTCGCAGTCCCGGCCTGGTTGCCGGGTTGCCCGGTTGCCGATGGGCGCGTCGTACTGGTCTCGCCACTCAAGGTGGTCATTGTTCGGTGGACCGCCGGTTACAGTTACTATCGCCGAAGTTCCCCTCATCGGTTTTTAACTCAGGAGGTAAATGTGCGCATTCCAAGGATTGTTGGTGTGGTGGGTATCGTGATTCTCGCATCGGTTCCGATGGTCGGAATGGCCCAGTCCGATAGTCACGGAACTCCTCTGGCGAGAAGCGGGCTGGGCCAAGCGCAGCCGATGGCTGCCAACCTGAGTCAGGATCCGAACTGGCTCGTGTACGGATTCCAGCGGGACGGTATCTCGTATTTCCAGGTGAATGATCTTGCTGGCCGAGTGCAGGTGATTATCGGGAATACCGATGACGTCTTCTGGACGTTGCCTGCGGGCGACAGCTTGGCTCGGGTGTCGTTGCCAACGCAGCAAGTGCGGCACTCCCCGAACGCAGCGCGGGTCGAAGTGTACCGGGGGGCAAAATTCTCGTTAGTGCGCTATGGGCGGGGCGGCGACGCTGTGTGGGCTGTCGAAGTCGCGGATGAGCGACACTAGGAATGCTCTGATACGGCATCTACGACGTGCTGTCATCCCAAGGGTGACAGCACGTCGTTCGATAGAAAGTTGAAGTGGCGTGCCGTCTTGCTAATGACCGTAATCCTCGAAGGCAGCGAGGTAGGTTTGGTCAGGTTCCGATCAGGTCAACGCTTCGCTATTGTCCAGGTCAGCTGTTCCGCGCTTCACCGAATGGAAGCGGGCTACTCTGTTGGAAGAGCCGATTGCTGTTTCCGTCAGCACCAACCTGATCCGGTTGCGACGGCACTGCACGATGCCGCCATATGCGAGGGACAGGCCGGCCAATTGCTCATCTGCCATAGCGATCGTTGTCTCGGACAATGGCTGTGCCGAATCAAGAAGAGCGATGACTACGAGAATTCCCCGCTGTGGCCCGAAACGTCCACAACGGGCACGAACCACTACCTGACCTGTCTCATGCTCTAATAGAAGGGATACGGCATCGCTCAGTGCGCGATAGGCAGCCAACTGCAAATCATTGCTCAGCAGGCAGGGATCACCCTCCAGGCGAGGCCGGGCAACCCGGGCGGTCTTCTCCCACGCTTCGCGCAGGCCACCCATTTGCAATGCCACATAAAGGCCGAGTTGATCCAATGTGGTGGGATAGACCATGCTTGCCTGTTCGCGGAACAAGCGCGAATGCACCGTCGCAGTGTGAAGCAAGCCGCTGGCGATCTCGTGGTGTCCCTGCAACTTCAGCCAGCTCACGACTTCATTGAGGGAGACGTCAATGCCATCTCCGAGCTTACGAAGGTTGAGCGCGCGCTCGCGCAGACCGTTCTCCCTGGCCATATGAGACTTTCTGGCCAGTTTGATCGCGTTCTTCTCACCATCGTCCCTGATTCGGTAGCGGTGATAGTAATGAGTGATCCTGGAGCCGAACATGAGTAGCGCGGCGCCTGCGATGGCCATGATCATTTGCGTGGTAAACGTGGACTGATCAAATGCAGATGGGTATGGCTTGGGCGTGGTAAGACCGATGATCAGATTTAGTGTTGGCACCGCCACCGCTGCGCCACGCCAGCCGAGCAGGCATGTCAGTGCAATGGCTGGGAGCGCCATTAGCAGCTGCAGGCTGCTTTTGGCCGTAGATGATTCCGCAGGTATCAGCGTCGTGCATATGCCTAGCAGGATCATTAAGCCGAGCGCGCCAATGATTGGGGTGAGCAATCTACTTGTCCATGCCGGCTCGGTGTTCCTCCTTGCCCAAAGCAAGGCGAGCGGTGCCACGGTCAGAATCCCGATGAAGTCACCTACGATGTAGCGCGCTATGCCGGCCAGCAATGGCATATCCGGTGTTGTCCAAAGCAATTCCGCTAGAGCAAGATTGATTGACGTAACGGCTACGGCCGATGCCGCGCCAACTGAAAGCAACCAAGCCTGCGTCGTAGCGGCCATCATCCTGCGATGCAGTCGCACGATCAGTGCAACAGTGGGCATCAGCGACACGGAGGCGAGGATGACCCACGTCAACCCGTACTTGTCGATCATCGGGTAACGCATCTGAGCAAAGTAGGCGTATTCGCCAAGGAACAGGTAGGGCCACAGTCGGGGTGGGCAGAGCAGCAGGGCGGCCACTCGTATACCCGCAGGCAGGTAGAACTGGTCGAGGGACAGTTTGCGCGCCCCCCAGCATGCAAATGCGTAGAACACAGCGAGAACAAGCCCGATCGGCTCGATGCGCAGATTCAACTGAATTCCATTTTTCCACCACTCTCCGCGCACTGGCTCCCCCTGTTCGTGCCTTCAACATCCCTGTGTAGCAATGCCGCGATTAGATTGGACGGTATATATACACGCCCGATTATGCAATTGCGCAATTGGTCCGGCGCGTTGGCGGCACAGGGTATGGATGGACGCACAGGCGTGTGTCACGTTCATGGGCGTGACACATATCTCATTTTGGGGTGACAACCTTCATGCCGGCTCTGGCGCCGACATTAGTGAGGCGCTGTAGCCGCGCGGATGAATCCACGAGCTCGAGGAACGCCTGTCTCAGTCACCGCAAGCGTTGATGTGACGCATTCTGCTCGTTTCGTTTTTATGTGATCCGACCCGTGGAGGGCGTAGTAAGCACTGCCATAACATCTGCTGCGCGTCCTGTTGTGGAACTGCCGGAAAGTGGAAAGCCTGATTTCAGATGCCGCGCCCCGTCTCACTTTTCCATCGCACTGCGTAATTGCAGGGCGGCCAGCCTACGGCACGACGATCTTCACAATTCCGCGGCGGACGGCCGCGGAGGTCGTTGAGTGTCTGGAAGTGTCGAATCGGCACAAGGGCTCGAACCCGACGCCGCGCAGTACCCGGCCGGCACCGCCGCCGAGCCCGCCGCCCCCGCCGAAAACCCCTTGAACCCTCACCACAACGCATCGCGCAGCTTGTACCAGGACATCGCCGCCACCAGCAGCGGCGTCCGCAGCAGGCGCCCGCCGGGGAAAGGGCGGTGCGGGATACGCTCGAACACGTCCAGCCGCTCCGCCTGCCCGGCAATCGCCTCGGCCAGCACTTGGCCTGCCAGGCCCGCAGCGGCAACACCGTGGCCGGAAAAGCCCTGCGCGAAATAGACATTCGGGGTCAGCCGGCCCCAGTGCGGGGCACGGTTGCGGGTGATGTCGACATAACCGCCCCACACGTACTCCAGCTCCACGTCGGCCAGCTGCGGGAACACCGCGCGCATTCGCCGGGTCATCACCCCACGCAGGCCGGGCGGGGGCAGGGCGGAGTAGCTGGCCTGGCCACCGAACAGCAGGCGGTGGTCGCGGCTCAGTCGGAAATAGTCCAGCGCCCAGCTGACATCGGCCACGGCCATGTCGTTGCGGATCAATGATTGCGCCCGCGCCTGCCCGAGGACCGCGCTGGCGCCGATGTAGGTGCCGACCGGCATGATCCGCGATTCCAGCTCGGGCGCGATGCCCTCCAGCCAGGCGTTGCCGGCGATCACCACGTGATCGGCGCTGACCGTGCCGTGTGCGGTACGCAGTTGCGGCCGGGCCCCCCGGATCAACTGCAGTACCGGCGACTGCTCGTGGATCACCGCCCCGGCTGCCTCGGCGGCACGGGCCAGGCCCTGTGCGTAGGCCAGCGGATGCAGGTGGCCGCTGTGAGGATCGAACATGGCCCCGCGATAGCGCGGACTGTCCAGTTGCCCGCGCAGCTGGGCGCGGTCCCACCACTCCAAGGGATAGTCGTAGCGCTGGGCCAGATCGATCAGCCCGGCGCGCAGCATGCGCTCCTGGCGGGGCTTGATCGGCACGCTGGCGTGGCCGTCGCGCCAGTCGCAGTCGATCTGGTGGCGGGCAATGCGGTCGCGCAGCAGGCGCATGCCGTCGCGCGAGAACTCGAACAGCGCCCGCGCATCTTCGGCGCCGACCAGATGCTCGAGCGTGTCCACCTCGCAGCCGTAGCCGACGATGGCCTGGCCGCCGTTGCGCCCTGAGGCCCCCCAGCCGACCCGGTGGGCCTCCAGCAGCACGACGCGATACCCGCGTTCGGCGAGGGTGAGCGCGGCGGAGAGGCCGGTGTAACCGGCGCCGAGCACGCAGACGTCGGCGTTCAGATCGCCGGCCAGTGGCTCACGCAGCGGGGCAACAGCCACGCTGTCGGCGTACCAGCTGGGTGCGTGCGCCTCGCCGGCGGTGGTCATGCCGGGCTCCGGCGGGCGATGGACAGGTCAGGAATCATGGACAAAGGATGCCAGCAACCGAGGCGCGTAACAGCGGGCAGTCTGTCGCAGCGTCTGCCCCCGGCGTGTGAGGGGGCGCGCGCCGACGAGGCGGCGCTGAGTTGCGCGGGATCTGCGCGCAGGGGTAACGTGGTTGCAGGTCATCCGAGCATGACGCATGGTCTCGCCTGCATCCGCGCGTGCACGAGGTGCCGGGCCTGGGCGATCATCGCGAAGACCCGCAGGCGGCGGTCGAGGTCCAGTATGGTCCTGCACATGCGGTGCAGCTGTCCGAGGGCGGTTGGCTGGCCGGCTGGGCCGGGGCGCCCACGACAACGGTCAATTCCGTGCACGGGCAGGGCATCGACCGGTTGGCCGACGGGCTGCGGGTCGAGGCCATCGCCGCGGATGGGTTGATCGAAGCGGCGCGCAGTACCGCGCACCGGTTCGTGCTCGGGGTGCAGTGGCATCCTGAGTGGCGGGTGGCCGACAATCGGTTCTATCACAGCATTTTTCACGCTTTCGGCGATGCTTGTCGCCGCAACTCTCTTACAGCAGACCGGTCATGACCACCCGAACGCGTTCGCGCAAAGCCGCCCCCAAGCCTGTTCCGCAGGAGAGCACGCTGCTGCGCTGGCTCAAGGACCGGCGCATCACGGAGGTGGAGTGCCTGGTGCCGGACATCACCGGCAACGCGCGCGGCAAGATCATTCCGGCCGACAAGTTCTCGCACGATTACGGCACGCGCCTGCCGGAGGGCATCTTCGCCACCACCGTCACCGGCGAATTCCCGGACGATTATTACGAGCTGACCTCGCCCTCGGACTCGGACATGATCCTGCGCCCGGATGCCGACACCGTCCGCATGGTGCCGTGGGCGACCGATCCCACCGCGCAGGTCATCCATGACTGTTTCACCAAGACCGGCGAGCCGCATGAGCTGGCCCCACGCAACGTGCTGCGCCGGGTGCTCAACGCCTATGCCGAGCTCGGCCTGCGCCCGGTGGTGGCCCCGGAGCTGGAGTTCTTCCTGGTCCAGAAGAACACCGACCCGGATTTCCCACTCTTGCCGCCGGCCGGCCGTTCCGGTCGCCCGGAGACGGCGCGCCAGTCGTACTCGATCGACGCGGTCAACGAGTTCGATCCGATCCTCGATCTGATGTACGACTACTGCGACGCGATGAAGCTGGACGTGGACACGCTCATCCACGAATCCGGCGCCGCGCAGCTGGAGGTCAACTTCACCCACGCCAATGCGATGGACCTGGCCGACCAGGTGTTCCTGTTCAAGCGCACCATGCGCGAGTCGGCGATGCGCCACGGTATCTATGCCACCTTCCTGGCCAAGCCGATGGAGAACGAGCCGGGCAGTGCGATGCACATCCACCAGAGCCTGCTGCGGATCAGCGATGGCAGCAATGTGTTCAGCGGTGAGCACGGCGGTGAGGATTTCAGTCCGCTGTTCGGCCATTACCTGGCCGGCCTGCAGAAGTACGTGCCGGCGGCGATGGCGTTCTTCGCGCCGAACGTGAACTCCTACCGCCGGCTGATGTTCGGCGAGGTCTCCCCGAGCAACGTGCACTGGGGCTTCGACAACCGCACCTGCGGGCTGCGGGTGCCGCTGGATACGCCGGAGAACATGCGGGTGGAAAGCCGGTTCGCCGGCTCCGATGCCAACCCCTATCTGGCGATCGCCGCGACCCTGGCCGCCGGGCTGCTGGGCATCCGCGAGCAGGGCTCGCCGACTGCCCCGATCAGCGGCAGCGCCAAGGAGCTGGGCTACGACCTGCCACGCTCGCTGGGCGAGGCGCTGGACGGGCTGGAAGGCTGCCCGGCGCTGCGCGAGATGCTCGGCGAGCGCTTCTGCCGTGCCTATGTGTCGGTCAAGCGCAAGGAATACGAGACCTTCTTCCGGGTCATCAGCTCCTGGGAGCGCGAGTTCCTGCTGCTCAACGTCTGACCCCACGCACCACATCCGGCATGGCCGTGAGGGCCGTGTGCTGGGAAAATGGGGGCATGCCCGGTAGGCTGGCACCCGTTGCGCCGGTCCGGCCGGTTCCCCCCAACTCGCACCTGACCTGTGGAGAGTCCGATGAAGCTGCGAATCCTCACCCTCGGCATTGCCGTATCCGTGTTGACCGCCTGTGGCGGCGGTGACAAGCAGGACGACGCCAAGGTGCTGAACGTCTACAACTACAGCGATTACATCGCCGAAGACACCATCCCGAACTTCGAGAAGGCCACCGGCACCAAGGTGACCTATGACGTGTTCGACAGCGATGAGATGGTCGAAACCAAGCTGCTGGCCGGCAACAGCGGCTACGACGTGGTCGTGCCGACGCTGAATTTCTTCGGCCGCCAGATCAAGGCCGGCGTGTTCCTGCCGCTGGACAAGAGCAAGATCCCGAACCTGGCCAATCTCGACCCGAGTGTGATGAAGCGCATCGCGCAGCAGGACCCGGGCAACGAATACGGCGTGCCGTACATGATCGGCACCACCGGCATCGGCTACAACGTGGAACTGCTCAAGCAGCGCTTCGGCGGCAGCACCGAGATCGCCAACAGCTGGGACCTGATCTTCAAGCCCGAAAACATCGCCAAGATGAAGGACTGCGGGATCACCATCCTGGATACGCCGTCGGACATGATCCCCATCGCGCTGCATTACCTGGGCGAGGATCCGCACAGCCAGGACCCGGCCACGCTGGAGAAGGCCGCCGCGCTGCTCAAGGCGATCCGCCCGTACGTGCAGAACTTCCACTCCTCGCAGTACGTGGGCTCGCTGGCCAACGGCGGTACCTGCCTGGTGGTGGGCTGGTCCGGTGACATCATCCAGGCCCGCGACCGCGCGGCCGAGGCCTCCAACGGCGTGACCGTGGCCTATTCGATCCCGCGCGAAGGCGCCCCGCAGTGGTTCGACATGTTGGCCATCCCCAAGGATGCCAAGCACCCGGAGGCCGCCTACGCCTTCATCAACTACCTGCTCGAGCCCAAGGTCGCCGCAGCCAACACCAACTTCATCCATTACGCCAACCCGGTGACCACGGCCACGCCGCTGGTGGACGAGGCGATCCGCACCGATCCGACCATCTACCCGCCGGCCGATGTGGCGGCCAAGATGTTCACCTACTCGATCAACACGCCGGAAGTGGACAAGCTCTACACCCGGCTGTGGACCGAGGTGAAAACCGGGCGCTGAGTGCCCCCTGCGACGCCGGCCCCGCGCCGGCGTCGTCGTTTCGGGGGCCGCGTGCGCCCGGGGTCGGCAACGCGGGCCGCCCCGCCGGGTAGCACATGACGCGGCCACCACCGGTAAAATGGGATGCTCCCCCCGTCCTGCCGCCGCTCCTGGAGCCGCCCCCCATGCCATTTGAAGCCAAGCCGGAAGGCGCGGTCCTCCCGGTCCTGGAACCGGGTTACCTGTCCATCCGCGCGCTGCGCAAGGAGTTCGACGGCTTCGTCGCGCTCGACGACGTCACCCTGGACGTGCGCAAGGGCGAGATCTTCGCGCTGCTGGGTGGCTCGGGCAGCGGCAAATCGACGCTGCTGCGCTGCCTGGGCGGCTTCGAGACCCCCACCCAGGGCACCATCGACCTGGACGGCCAGCGCATCAACGCGCTGCCGCCGTACCAGCGCCCGATCAACATGATGTTCCAGTCCTATGCGCTGTTCCCGCACATGACGGTGGAGCAGAACATCGCCTTCGGGTTGAAGCAGGACGGCATGGCCCGCGATGCGATCAACCGCCGTGTCGGCGAGATGCTGGAGCTGGTGCAGCTGGGCAAGCTGGCCAAGCGCAAGCCGCATCAGCTTTCCGGTGGCCAGCAGCAGCGCGTGGCGCTGGCGCGGTCGCTGGCCAAGGGCCCGAAGCTGCTGTTGCTGGATGAACCGATGGGCGCGCTGGACAAGAAGCTGCGCTCGCAGATGCAGCTGGAGCTGGTCAACATCATCGAGACCACCGGGGTGACCTGCGTGATGGTCACCCACGATCAGGAAGAGGCCATGACCATGGCCACCCGGATCGCGGTGATGGATGCCGGCTGGATCCAGCAGGTCGGCAAGCCGGATGAAATCTACGAACAGCCGGCCAACCGGTTCGTGGCCGAGTTCATCGGTTCGGTGAACCTGTTCGACGGGGTGCTCGATGAGGACCTGCCCGAATACGTCACGGTGCGCACGCCGCTGTTCCCTGCGCCGATCTACGTCGCCCACGGCATCACCGGCTACGAAGGCCAGCCGGTAGCCTTCGCGCTGCGCCCGGAGAAGGTGATGATCGGCAAGGACGAACCGGCCGGCGACACCAACAAGGCGCAGGGCGTGATCGAGGAGATCGCTTACTTCGGCAGCCACTCGGTGTTCCATGTGCGCCTGCCGAGCGGGGCCAAGGTGCTGTCCAACTTCGCCAACTCGCAGCGCTGGGCCAGCGATGGCCTGACCTGGGGCGACACCGTCTGGGTGCACTGGCGCGACAACGACGGCGTGGTGCTGACCTCATGAGCGCGACCGGCTGGAAGCGCTGGCTCCCGGGCACGCGCGCCGGCGTGATCGCCGCGCCGTACCTGTGGCTGCTGCTGTTCTTCGCGGTGCCGTTCGTGATCATCCTGATGATCTCCTTCGCGCGCACCCAGGTCGGCTCACCGCCGTACACCTGGCTGCTGGAGTACGTGGACGGCGCCTTCTCGCTCAAGCTCAACCTGGGCAGCTATGCGGCCCTGGTCAAGGACAACCAGTACCTGCTGGCCTACCTGAGCTCGATCAAGATCGCGGTCATCTCGACCCTGCTCACGCTGTTGATCGGCTACCCGATGGCGTATGTGATCTCGCGGATGAGCCCGGCCGCGCGCAACGTGGCGATGATGCTGGTGGTGCTGCCCTCGTGGACCTCGTTCCTGATCCGGGTGTATGCGTGGATCGGCATCCTGGACCGCAACGGCCTGCTCAACCAGCTGCTGCTCAAGCTGGGCCTGATCGATGCACCGCTGCAGATCCTGTACACCCCGACCGCAGCCTACATCGGCATCGTGTACTGCTACCTGCCGTTCATGGTGCTGCCGCTGTACGCCAACCTGGTGAAGCTGGACAACCGCCTGCTCGAGGCCGCCTACGACCTCGGCGCCAAGCCGTGGCAGGCCTTCATGCGGATCACGCTGCCGCTCTCGCGCACCGGCATCATCGCCGGCTGCATGCTGGTGATGATCCCCGCCGTGGGTGAATTCGTGATTCCGGAAATGCTGGGCGGGCCGGACACGCTGATGATCGGCCGCGTGCTGTGGGGCGAGTTCTTCAACAACCGCGACTGGCCGACGGCCTCGGCGGTGGCGATCGTGATGCTGGCCCTGCTGCTGGTGCCGATCCTGCTGTTCAACCGCATGCAGCAGCGCGAGCTGGAAGGAAAGCTGGCATGAGCATGGTGCGCAGCAACCGCTGGTTGGGCTGGAGCCTGCTCGGGCTGGGCTTCGCCTTCCTGTACCTGCCGATCCTGTTGTTGATGGTGTATTCCTTCAACGCCTCCAAGCTGGCCACGGTGTGGTCGGGCTTCTCCACGCGCTGGTACGGTGAGCTGTTCAACAACCGCCAGATCCTGGACGCGCTGTGGATCAGCCTGAAGGTCGCATTCTGGACCGCCTGCGCGGCCACCGTGCTCGGCACGATGGCGGCGATGGTGATGACCCGCATGCGCCGCTTCCCGGGCAAGACCCTGTTCGGGGCGTTGATCACCGCACCGCTGGTGATGCCCGAAGTGATCCTGGGCTTCTCGCTGATGACCCTGCTGGTGGCGATGGGCGGCATCCCCGGCTTTCCCAGCCGCGGCGTGACCAGCATCTGGATCGCGCACGTCACCTTCACCCTGTCCTTCGTGACCGTGGTGGTGTCTTCGCGGCTGCAGGAGCTGGACCGCTCGCTGGAGGAGGCCGCCATGGATCTCGGCGCGAGCCGGCTCAAGGTGTTCTTCCAGATCACCCTGCCGATCATCGCCCCGGCGCTGGTGGCCGGCTGGCTGCTGGCGTTCACGCTCTCCCTTGATGACGTGGTGATCGCCAGCTTCGTGGCCGGGCCGAACTCCACGACCTTGCCGATGAAGGTGTTCTCCTCGGTGCGGATGGGCATCAAGCCCGAGATCAACGCGCTGGCCACCTTGATGGTGTTGGCGGTGTCGATCGCGGCCGTGGTGGGCTGGTACATCACCGCCCGGGCCGAGAAGCGCCGCCAGCGTGACATGCAGATGGCACTGCAGGACCCCAGCTGAACGGTGCCGGGGCAGGGCGCTGCTGCGACGCTGTGTCGCGGCGTTCAACCTGATCCGGCAACATCCGGCTCACGAGGCCGGGCGCACAATGCGGGTCTGACTTTCGGAGACCCGTGATGACCGCTGACATCATCAATCCCGCGACCGGCCAGGTCACGTATCGCCATGAACTGCTCACCGCCAAGGAGGTCGAGCAGCGCCTGGCGGCAGCTGCCGGGGCGTTCCCGGCATGGGCGGCGCGTTCGCTGCAGGAGCGCGGGGCGATCCTGCGCGCGATTGCCGCCCAGCTGCGCCAACGCAAGGGCGACATCCAGCACGCGATGACCACCGAGATGGGCAAGCTCAAGGTGGAGGCGCTGGGTGAGATCGAGAAATGCGCCGAGGCCTGCGAGTTCTACGCCGACCATGCGGCTGACTACCTCAAGCCGCAGCTGATCGATACCGAAGCCCAGCGCAGCTACGTGCGCTATGAGCCGATCGGCTGCGTGTTCGCGGTGATGCCGTGGAACTTCCCGATCTGGCAGGTGTTCCGCTTCCTCGCGCCGGCGTTCATGGCCGGTAACGTGGCCCTGCTCAAGCACGCCAGCAACGTGCCGCAGTGCGCCGACCTGATCCTGGCGGTGTGCCGCGACGGCGGCCTGCCCGAAGGCGTGTTCGATGTGCTGCACATCGACAACGACCAGGCCGCCGAAGTGCTGCGCGACAAGCGGGTCAAAGCGGTAACGCTGACCGGCAGCGAGCGCGCCGGGCGCTCCATCGCGGCCAACGCCGGCGACCAGCTCAAGAAGTGCGTGATGGAACTGGGCGGCAGCGATGCCTTCGTGGTGCTGGACGATGCTGATCTCGAAAAGACGGTGGCTGCAGCAGTGAAGTCCCGCTTCGACAACAGCGGGCAGACCTGCATCGCGGCCAAGCGGTTCATCGTGGTCGATGCGATCGCCGATGCGTTCGTGGAGAAGTTCGTCGCCGCTGCAGGCAAGCGCGTCTACGGGGATCCGCAGGACGAGAACACCACGCTGGCCCCGATGGCACGCGCGGACCTGCGCGACGAACTGCACAAGCAGGTGCAGGACAGCATCGCCAAGGGCGCCAAGCTGCTGCTGGGCGGCGAGCCGGTGGCCGGTTCGCATGCCGGTTATCCGGCAACGATCCTGGACAACGTCACCCCCGGCATGCCGGCCTACGACGAAGAACTGTTCGGCCCGGCCGCGGCGATCCTGCGCGTCAGCGATGACGCCGAAGCACTGCGCGTGGCCAATGACACCACCTTCGGCCTGGGCGGCAGCGTGTGGACCACCGATGCAGCCCGTGGCGAAGCCATCGCCCAGCAGCTGGAATGTGGTGCCGCCTTCGTCAACGCCATCGTCAAGAGCGACGTGCGGCTGCCCTTCGGCGGCAGCAAACGTTCCGGCTTCGGCCGCGAACTCGCCGAGCATGGCATCCATGAGTTCATGAACATCAAGACCGTTTACGTCGCCTGATGCCATGAACCGGGTAGTGCCGGCCGCTGGCCGGCTCACGCCCATGCCCCGGACGGCTGCGAACACCAGATGAGGGTCATGCCACCGGAGGAGCCGGCCAGCGGCCGGCACTACCCACCGTCGTGGCCAGCCGTCGCCCGCCGTAGCGAGCAACGGTCACCACCGTAGCGACCAACGGTCGCTTCCTACAGCCAGCGCGCGCGCTTGAACAACCGGTACAGGCCCACGCACACCGCGCCCACGCCGATGATCATCGCGGGGTAGGCCCATGGCTTGTCGAGCTCGGGCATGTGCGTGAAGTTCATGCCGTACCAGCTGGTGATCAGGGTCGGGGCGGCCAGCAGCGCCGCCCACGCGCCCAGGCGCTTGACCGTCTCGCCCTGGGCCAGGGTGACCAGCGAGAGGTTCACGCTCAGCGCGGTGCCCAGCATCTCGCGCAGGGTGTCGATCACATCGCTGATCCGTACCGCGTGGTCGTGCACGTCGCGCAGGTACAGCTTCACTTCGTCCGGCACCAGGTCACCCTGGTAGCGCTTGATCTGCGAGAGCATGTCCTGCAGCGGCGCCACGGCCATGCGCATCTTGTTGAGCTCGCGCTTGAGCTCGTACAGGCGCACCACGGTGTGGCGTTTGTAGTTGTCGGAGAAGATGTCCTTCTCCAGCAGTTCCAGCGTGTCACGGTAGCGCTGGGTGATCGGCAGGTAGTTGTCGACCACGAAATCCAGCACCGCGTACAGGCAGTACGAGGGCCCCATGGTGCGCAGCAGCTCCGGCTCGCGCTCCACGCGGGCGCGCGGGGCGGCATAGGAGAGCGACGCGCCGTGGCGCACCGTGACCAGGAAGCGCGGGCCGAGGAAGGCGTGCGTTTCGCCGTAGCGGATCCGCTCGTCCACCATCTGCGCGGTGGTCACCACCACGAACAGCGAATTGCCGTAGGCCTCGACCTTGGGCCGCTGGTGCGCGTTGCGGGCGTCTTCGATGGCCAGCGAATGCAGGCCGAATTCTTCCTGCAGCTTCAGCAGCACGCTGTCATCGGGCTCGTACAGGCCGACCCAGACGAAACCGTTGTCGCTGGCGATCACATCGCTGATCGCATCCAGGCTGATGTCGTGGCGCTTGCCCTGGTCATCGTAGTGAACGCAGTTGATGACGCAGGCGGGGTTATCGGGTGTGACGGTATCCATGGCGGGCATCGTGCGTCAGCGGCCCGTGACGGGCAGGTCACGGCGGCCCAGTGCCCATGCCAGCGCCACGTGGATCGGCAGCAGCAACACGATCCACTGCAGGTTGTACTGCGCCTGCAGGGTCAGCCAGTGCAGCACCAGCCCCAGCAGGGACAGCCCGGCCACCGCCCACAGCACGATCCGGAACCACGCGCGCGGCACGCGGCCGCGCAGCAGGGTGACCGCGGCGGGGACGAGCAGCAGGCACAGCGGCGAGAGCTGCAGCAGGTTGCGGTTGGCCCAGGCGGCCTGGTGCGCGCTGAAGCCCCACAGGTAGGTCAGCAGTGCGCCGCCAATACCGCAGAACAGCCAGAACGGCAGCGCGAGGCCACCCAGCAGACGACGCCGGCGCCGCAGTGCGACCACGCCTGCGGCAGCGATCAGGCCGCACAGCAGCCACGGCCACCAGCGGCGGGGAGACTCGCTCGGTTCCGGCGCGATCCGGTGCGGCAGCAGTTCCTGCTCGGCCTGCACCAGCGGGCGCCCTTCGCTGTTGCGGACCTGGCGCAGCGCATCGGCCAGGCGCATCGGGACGAACGCTTCCTGCCAGCGCGACAGCGGCTGGTCGGCAAACGGGCCCAGGCCGATATCGAAGCCCAGCCACATCCACGGCGAGGGCGAGGCCAGGCGCACCGATTCACTGCGGTAGGTGTTGCCGCGCGAGCGCCCCGACAGCTGCGAATGCAGCCCGCCACCGAGGGCACCATCGATTGCATCGCGGACCATGGTGGCGCAGTTGGCGGTGTAGTAATCGTAGTGGTAACG
Source organism: Stenotrophomonas sp. RIT-551 (assembly GCF_026241915.1). NCBI lineage: Bacteria > Pseudomonadati > Pseudomonadota > Gammaproteobacteria > Lysobacterales > Lysobacteraceae > Stenotrophomonas > Stenotrophomonas sp. RIT-551. The sequence continues at coordinate 39,844 of NZ_JAPJIU010000020.1, forward strand.
CGCGTTTTCCGGCTTGGCGCGCTCGGCCAGCGATTCGGCCAGGGTGCGCGCCTGCACGGGCGTCAGGTCCAGCCACTGCACGCTCGCGCCGCGGCCGCTCTCCTGGTAGTAGGAAAGATCCTGCCCGAGCGGCAGCGCGACCAGGTAGTACATCATGTCGCCGCGCACGAAGTTGCCGATGAAATCGGACTCGCTCGGGTCGAAGTAACCGAAGTTGTAGGAGGTCGCTTCGCCAGTGACCGGATCGACCACCACCAGCGCGTCATGCCCGAAGCGTTCGAAGAAGATCTCGCCCGGCTGCATGGTGACCACGCCGATGCGCGGCGCCTCGCCGGCAGGTGCCGCGGTGGCGGGAGCGGGCACGGCATCCTGCGCGGCCAGCGCCCCGAAGGGCAGGCTGGCCATCGCAAGCAGCGACAACACGAACAACAGGCGGCACAGCGCCCACCGATTCAAAGGGGGCCGCATGGCGTGGGTCAATCCTCGTTGTGGGTGTCGGGCGGCAGCACGGTCACGTGGAACGCCTGCACGCGGCGGGCATCGGCACGCGCCACCCGGAACACGAAGCGATCCAGGGTGAGCTCATCGCCGGTTTCGGGCAGGTGCCCGATCGCCTCGGTGACCAGGCCACCGATGGTGTCGTAGTCATCGTCGGGGAAGGTGGCACCGAAGCGCTCGTTGAAATCCTCGATCGCGGTCAACGCGTCGACCACGTACTGGCCATCGGCCTGGATCGCGATCTGCGAGGTGTGGTCCTCGGCCTCGTCATGCTCGTCGTCGATCTCGCCGACGATCTGCTCCAGCACGTCCTCGATGGTGACCAGCCCGGCGACCCCGCCGTACTCGTCCACCACGATGGCCATGTGGTTGCGCGAGAGCCGGAACTCCTTCAGCAGCACGTTGAGCTTCTTGGCCTCGGGGATCAGCACCGCCGGGCGCAGCAGCTCACGGATGTTGGCCGGCCCGTTGTCGGCGACCACGCCGCGCAGCAGGTCCTTGGCCAGCAGGATGCCGAGGATGTCGTCCTTGTTGTCGCCGTGCACCGGGAAGCGCGAATGGCCGGATTCGACCACCTGCTTCATCAGTTCAAGGAAGGGGGCTTCGACCGGCAGGGAGACCATCTGCGAGCGCGAGATCATCACGTCGCCGACGGTGAGCTCGGCCACCGAAATGGCGCCTTCCATCATCCGCAGCGTGTCCGCGGCGATCAGGCCGTCTTCGTGCGCGGTGTGCAGTACCGCCACCAGCTCGTCGCGGGTGTGGGGTTCGCCGGAGAAGGCAGAGGTCAGGCGTTCGAGCCAGCTGCGCTTCTTTTCATTGTGCTCCTGCGCGGAGCTACTACTGTCGTCTTCAGACATCTCTGGAAAAAAGGCACCCGGCAGGCCGGGCGTTGGATTTAGTCTATCAGGATGCGAGGGCCTGTCAGCGCCTCGCCGCCGCCGGGTTCACGCCCGGCGAGGGGGCCACGGTGGGGCTGGCCGCCGGTGTTTCCTCCTCCGGCGGCAGGTCCAGGCTGTAGGTGCAGCCTGCCAGGGTCTTGCCCGGGTGGGAGTTGACCGTGGACAGGCTCAGGATCACCGATTCGATCAGGGCCTCGCCGGTCCGCGGGTCGGTGACGTCGCGGCTGACCAGCTCGCGCCCGGCCATGAATTTCCGGGGGGTGTCCACGCCGTCTTCCAGGGCCAGGCGCTTGGCCAGCGGGCGCGGGTCGGGCAAGTCCAGGATGGCCATGATGCTGGCCCCGGCGACGGCGATGTACTCGGCGCGCTCGCCGAACACCGTGATCGGCGCGGCCAGGCGGAATTCGGTCATGAACTGGTTGGTCTGCGGCAGCGGCTGCAGGCCGTTGGCGACTGCCTTGAGCGGGTCGGCCACGACCGGGGCGACCGCCTCGTAGTCGCTCACGCGCTGGCGGCATTCGATCAGGGCGGGCAGGTCCAGCGGTGGCGCTTCGGCGAAGGCCGGGGCGGAAAGCACGGCCAGCAGGGCCAAGCAGGCAGATCGCAACGGGGTCATCGGAACAGGTCCATCAACAAAGGCGTGCAGCGCACGGACGCGGCGTCGATCATAGCGGGGGGCGGCCCGCCATGGCAGGCCGTCAGCGACGGCGCAGCAGCCAGCGCACGGTGGCGGTGAAGGTGACCACCGCGATCCCCGCCGCACACAGCAGCAGCACCACCGCACCCAGGTGGATCAGCGCGGGGGCGCCGGCGGTGGAGGCGACCAGTCCGCGCCCGAATACCAGTGCGAAGGCGGCGGCCAGCACGAACAGCAGGGCGACCTGCACCGGCCGGGCACGGAAGGTCGCCGATTGGGCCGGTCGGGCAGCATCGCGCCGCGACCAGGCATACAGCGTCCGCCACCCCAGTGGAGCGGCCAGCGCGGCCGCCAGGCCTGACCAGGCCACCACGCTGAAGCCGGTGGCGGTGAGCGTTGCCCCGCCCGGGCCGGCCAGCAGATGGGGCAGGATCAGGCCCGCGAACAGGCACGTGAGGGTGCCACCGATGAACACGGCCGCTGACAGCGCCGCCAGCCGGCGGGCCCAGCTCGCGGACAGCGGCGCGCGCCGCTGCCGGGCCGCCCACCAGCTGCGTGACGGCGCCAATGACAGCAGGGCGATCACCGCCGACAGCGCCAGCATGCCCATCCGGATGGCGCCGGGATCACGCCCCGCTGGGGCCAGCGCGGTCAGGCCTGGCGCGCCCAGGGCGGAATACACCCCCGCCAGCAGGGACAGGGCGAGCAGTGCAGGGCCCAGCGCGGAGCGTCGATCAGGCATCGGCATGGCGGCATACATCCTTGTACGGCGAAGACATCAGCAAGCGCAGCGCAGGGGGGACTCAGCGCTCGCCGGCATACGGATCGGCGATGCCGAGTTCGGCCAGGATGTCGCGCTCGAGCTGTTCCATGGCATCGGCTTCCTTCTCGTCCTCATGGTCCCAGCCGAGCAGGTGCAGCACGCCGTGCACGGTCAGGTGCGCGTAATGGGCGTTGAGCGCCTTGCCCTGTTCGTCGGCCTCGCGGGCAACCACCGGGGCGCAGATCACCAGGTCGCCCAGCAGCGGGAACTTCACGCCCTTGGGCAGGCCCTCCGGCAATTCAGCGGGGAAGCTGAGCACGTTGGTCGCGTAATCCTTGCCGCGGTAATGCCGGTTCAGGGACTGGCCTTCCTTGGCATCGACCAGGCGGATGGCCAGGTCGGCCTCGCGGATACGGCCTTTCAGGGCCGCGGCCACCCATTTGCGGAAGCTCACCGCCGAGGGCAGGCCCGCGCGGGGCAGTGCGTAGTTGATGGCGACGTCCAGGCGTACGGGGCCACGGGTCATGGGTTCGCTCCGGGTTGGACCTGTTGCAGATCGCGGCGATCGTAAGCGCTGACGATGCGCGCCACCAGCGGATGACGGACCACGTCGCGCGCTTCGAAGAAGGTGAAGCTCACGCCCTCGACATCGCGCAGGACCTCGATGGCATCGCGCAGGCCGGATTTCACGTGCTTGGGCAGATCGGTCTGGGTGAGATCGCCGGTGACCACCGCAGTGGAGCCGAAGCCCAGGCGGGTCAGGAACATCTTCATCTGTTCGACCGTGGTGTTCTGCGCTTCATCCAGGATCACGTACGCATCGTTGAGGGTGCGCCCGCGCATGTAGGCCAGCGGCGCGATCTCGATGACGTTCTTCTCCAGCAGCTTGATCACTTTTTCCACGCCGAGCATTTCATACAGCGCGTCGTACAGCGGGCGCAGGTACGGGTCCACCTTCTGGCTCAGGTCGCCGGGCAGGAAGCCGAGCTTTTCGCCGGCCTCCACCGCCGGGCGGACCAGGATCAGGCGCTGCACGCGCGCTTCGTTGAGCGCTTCCACCGCACTGGCCACGGCCAGGAAGGTCTTGCCGGTACCGGCCGGGCCGATGCCGAAGTTGATGTCATGGGTGGTGATCTGGTGCAGGTAGCGGGCCTGGTTGGCGCCCCGGCCGCGCACGGTGCCGCGCTTGACCTTGATCGCCACCTCCTGGGCCTCGTAGGCGCGTTCTGCCACCTGCTCCACGTTGGCCTGGTTCAGGCGCAGGTGGATGGCGTGGCTGTCGAACACCACGTCGCCGGCTTCGGCGTACAGCGCTTCGATCAGGGCCTGCGCATCGGCGACGACGGCCTTGGGGCCGGTCACGCGGAACACGTGGCCACGGTTGGCGATTTCCACGCCGAGTTTGAGTTCCACCTGGCGGAGATGTTCGTCGAACGGGCCGGCCATGTTGGCCAGGCGCTCATTGTCTTCCGGGGTGAGGGTGAAGTCGCGTTGTGCGAGTGCGGTCATTGCGTCCGGCGGCCGCCGGTCCAGCCGACCGGGCCGCAAGCTGGGAAAGGGAGAACAGGGTAGCGCGGGTGTCGGGCCGCCGCTACTTTTCCACATCGCCTGTGCAGTGCCGGTGCAGCAAGCTGTGGATAGCTGCGCGCAGCCCTAGTGCGGCAACGGGTCTGATGGCGTGATCAAAAAATCGTCACGCCGGGCGCGCGCCGTGGTCCGGCGCGCGCGATGCCTTGCTCAGTCCGCCGTCACCATCCGCGCGCGCAGCGAATTGCTGTACGCCTCGGTGATCACCACATCGACGAACTGGCCGACCAGGCGCGGGTGCCCCGGGAAATTCACCGAGCGCATGTTCTCGCTCTTGCCGGTCAGCTCGTTCGGGTTGCGCTTGGAGGGGCCTTCCACCAGCACGGTCTGCACGGTGCCGACCATCTTTTCGGAGATGGCCGCGGCCTGCTCGTTGATCCGGGCCTGCAGGCGCGACAGGCGCGCGTGCTTTTCCGCATCCGTGGTGGTGTCTTCCAGATCGGCAGCCGGCGTGCCCGGGCGGCGCGAATAGATGAAGGAGAAACTCTGGTCGAAGCCCACGTCTTCGATCAGCTTCATGGTCTTTTCGAACTCGGCATCGGTCTCGCCGGGGAAGCCGACGATGAAGTCCGAGCTGATCGAGATGTCCGGGCGTACCGCGCGCAGCTTGCGGATCTTGGATTTGAATTCCAGCGCGGTGTAGCCGCGCTTCATCGCCGAGAGCACGCGGTCGCTGCCGGCCTGCACCGGCAGGTGCAGGAAGTTGGCCAGCTGCGGCACATCGCGGTAGGCATCGATCAGCGAGTCGCTGAACTCCAGCGGGTGCGAGGTGGTGAAGCGGATCCGGCCGACCCCGTCGATCTCGGCGATGGTGCGGATCAGCAGCCCGAGGTCGGCGAACTCGCCGTCGCCATACGGGCCACGGTAGGCGTTGACGTTCTGGCCGAGCAGGTTGATTTCCAGCACGCCCTGCGCGGCCAGCTGCGCCACTTCCACCACCACGTCCTCGAACGGGCGGCTGACCTCGGTGCCGCGGGTGTAGGGCACCACGCAGAACGAGCAGTACTTCGAGCAGCCTTCCATGATCGACACGAATGCGGAGGCCCCCTCGGCACGCGGCTCGGGCAGGGCGTCGAACTTCTCGATCTCCGGGAAGCTGATGTCCACCTGCGACCGGCCCGATTCCCGGCGCTGGCGGATCAGCTCCGGCAGGCGGTGCAGGGTCTGCGGGCCGAACACCAGGTCCACGTGCGGGGCACGCTTGATGATTGCTTCGCCTTCCTGCGAGGCCACGCAGCCGCCGACGCCGATGATCACGCCACGGCCGTTGTTCTTCAGCGCCTTCCAGTAACCGAGCTGGCTGAACACCTTCTCCTGGGCCTTCTCGCGGATGGAGCAGGTGTTCATCAACAACACGTCGGCCTCGGCCGGGTCGTCGGTGAGTTCCAGCCCTTCGGCGGTGGCGAGCACGTCGGCCATCTTGGTCGAGTCGTACTCGTTCATCTGGCAACCGTGGGTCTTGATGTACA
>NZ_JAPJIU010000021.1:0-36489 GCF_026241915.1 Stenotrophomonas sp. RIT-551
CCTCGTGCCGCCAGATTCTCCGCAAGCGCCGCGCCCATCGTCTGTCGCACCCATGTCGGCTCAACGGCTACCGCTGCTTGGCCTGGTCAGCTTCCTCGGCCTTCCCGTCGGGGCGGCCGCCGCGCATATCGCCACGGCCGCCAACCACGGGGTCACCGCCGGCGCCAGCACCACCGGCGTCTCGATCGGCGTACTTGCTTCAGCAGCCGTGGGCCTGATCGCCACGGTCGGCTCGCGCGTCCGTCAGGAGCGCTGGCCGTGGCTGGGCATCGTCGGTGCGGTGCTCAGTGCGGCGCCGCTGGTGCTGTTCCTGGTCGGGATGATGTTCAAGCACTGAGCCGGGCCGTCCGCTCAATGCCGGTGCCGCCGCCAGGCATTCCACACATGCGTGCTGGCCAGCAGCAGGCTGCCGACCACGGTCATCGGGGTCTCGGCGTCGTGGCTCGGCCATCCCATGGCGCCGGCCAGCAGCAACAGGAGTCCGATCGCCGCGCCGGCCATCGCCAGCACGGGCAGGCGATGCTGGCGGTGGGCGCGCCACAACGCGAAGCCGGTCACCGGCGCGGCGATGGCCACGAACAGGGCATGCACCCACTCGGCCTGGGCCCACACGCCCATCAGCGGGAGCATCGCCGCGAGCAGCGGCAGGGCCAGGCAGTGCAGCAGGCATAGGCCGGAAAGCGCAATGGCGCCGGCATCCAACAGGGCAGAGGATCGCTTCATGGGGCGTGGGGGCCTTGGTCAGTGAATGTTATATAGTAACATTTCATTCCCCTTCCTGACCTGCTCTGCCATGACTGCCTCTGCCTCCTTTGATTCGCGTCTGCCGGTGACCGTGCTGTCCGGCTTCCTGGGCGCCGGCAAGACCACTCTGCTCAATCAGCTGCTGCGCAACCGCGAGGGCCGCCGGGTCGCGGTGATCGTCAACGACATGAGCGAGATCAACGTCGATGCGCAGCTGGTGCGCGAGGGTGGCGCCGCGCTGAGCCGCACCGAGGAAACGCTGGTGGAGTTCAGCAACGGCTGCATCTGCTGCACGCTGCGCGATGACCTGCTGCAGGAGGTGCGCCGGCTCGCGGCGGAGGGGCGCTACGACTACCTGCTGATCGAGTCGACCGGGATCGCCGAGCCGATGCCGGTCGCGGCAACCTTCTCGGTGCGCGATGAGGATGGCTTCAGCCTCAGCGACATCGCGCGGCTGGATACGCTGGTGACGGTGGTCGATGGCGCGCGGTTCCTGCACGACTTCGGCTCAAGTGACCGGCTGATCGACCGCGGCCAGCAGGCCGGTGAGGACGACGACCGCGGTGTGGTGAATCTGCTCGCCGAGCAGATCGAGTTCGCCAACGTGATCGTGGTGAGCAAGTGCGATCTGATCGACGATGACACGCTGCAGTCCACGCTCGCCGTGCTGCGTGCGATGAACCGCGATGCGCGGCTGGTGCTGTCCGAGCAGGGCAATGTGCCGCTGCACGAGGTGCTTGATACCGGCCGCTACGATTTCGTCAAAGCGCAGCTGGCGCCGGGCTGGATGCAGGCGCTGCGTGGCCAGCACACGCCCGAGACCGAGGAGTACGGCATCACCAGCTTCGTCTACCGCTCGCGCCGGCCGTTCCACCCGCAGCGTTTCGCACGGCTGCTGGAGACCGGGCTGGGCAGTGTGATCCGCAGCAAGGGTTTCTTCTGGCTGGCCAACCGCATGGACTGGGTGGGCGAGCTCTCCAGCGTCGGTGCCGCCACCCAGACCTCGGCCGCCGGCTTCTGGTATGCCTCGCGCGAGCGCATGGAGGCCGGCCTGGAAAACACCGCGCCGCTGCTGCCGCCCACGCGCGTGCCCTATACGGATATCGGCTGGTCCCGCCAGCAGGCGGCGTGCTGGACCGCGCCGATGCCGAGCGTGGAACAGGTCGGTGATGCCGGCGAGTACGAGGCGATGCGTAAGCTGTGGCATCCTTGGTGGGGCGACCGCCGCCAGGAGCTGGCGGTGATCGGGGTGGCGATGGACGAACCCGCGGTGCGCGCCGAGCTGGATGCCTGCCTGCTCAACGATGAGGAACTGCGTGCCGGGCCGCTGCTGTGGCAGCTGCTGCCGGATGCGTTTCCGGCGTGGGCGCGCACGTAGCCGCGCGGCGTTACACCGGCGTCAGCCGCCACCCCGCATCGGTTGCGCGCAGGGTGTGGGTCAGGCCCACCGCCTCCAGCAGCGCGCTGTCGTGCGAGACGATCATCAACGTGCCGGTGTACTGACCGAGCATCTGCTCCAGCGCGCCCAGCGAGGGCAGGTCGAGGTGATTGCCGGGTTCGTCGAGCAGCAGCAGCTGTGGCGGCGTCCGGGCGTACAGCACCGATGCCAGCGCCGCCTTCAAGCGTTCGCCACCGCTGAGCGTGGCCAACGGCCGCAGGCTGCGCTCGGCATCCAGGCCGAGCAGGGCCAGCTGCGTGCGCAGCGTGCCTTCGTCGGCCAACGGATGCGCGCGCTGCAGTAGTGACAAGGCCGAGGCGTCGCCCGGCAGCAGCGTGAGTGACTGGTCGAGCAGGGCGACGCTGGCCGCTACCTCGACCTGCCCCGAGAGCGGTGCCAGTGTGCCGGCGAGCAGCCGCAGCAGCGTGGATTTGCCGCTGCCGTTGCGGCCCTGCACGCCGATCCGCTGGCCGCGCTGCACGGTGAGATCCAGCGTGTTCCACGGCGCTTGCACCCATGGCAGTTCGGCGCCGATCAGCTCGGCGACGCGCTGCGGCCCGGGCTGGTGGATCACCGGTGCGAGCAGGGCGATCTCGATGTCCTGCTCCACCTCGCCGGCAGCCTCGCGCACGCGCGCATCCAGTTCGGTACGGCGCTCGTTCTGCTGTGCCTGCCAGCGGCCGGCAGTGTGCTCGCTGCGGTTCTTCATGCCACCGAGCAGGATCGGTGCCTGGTTGGCGGTGCGTGCATCGCGTGTAGCGCGCGCCTGCCGATGCGCCATCTTCTCGCGCTGATCGCGCAGCTCGGTCTGCTGCTGGCGGCGCTCGCGCTTGCGCAGGGCCAGCTCGGCCTGGGCACTGCGGCGCTCGCCATGTTTCTGACCGGCGTAGAGATCGTAGTTGCCGCCGTACTGGCGCAGCCCGCTTGGCGACAGTTCGACGATGCGCGCCATGTGCCGCAGCAGCGTGCGGTCGTGGCTGATCACGATCAGGCCGCCGTGCCAGCGCTGCAGCGCGTCGATCAGGCGCTCGCGATGGTCGGCGTCGAGGTGGTTGCTGGGTTCATCCAGGATCAGCCCCTCGGTACCGGACAGGAACGCGCCGGCCAGTGCGACCTGCATCGCTTGGCCACCGCTGAGCGTCGCCGCCGGCTGCAGGGGATCGAGCGCGGGCAGCCCGAGCAGGTGCCACTGTGCCTGCAGCTGCTCGCGCAGATCCCAGCGCTCACCCACGCAGCTGAAATCGTCGGGATCGACGCTGCCGGCTTCGATGCGGAGCAGGGCATCGAGCACCGCACCGACCCCGGCCAGGTCGGCGATGCGGCCCTCGGGTACGCCGCTGTGCTGGGTGAGCAGGTGCACCGGCCCACTGCGCAGGATGCGGCCGGAGGTGGGCGCGAGATCGCCGCTGAGCAAGCGTGCGAGCACGCTTTTTCCCACGCCGTTGCGTCCGACCAGACCGGTCGGGGTGCCGTCGAACGCGGCGGACAGTTCGGAAAACAGGACCCGGCCGTCGGGCAGGGTATGCGTCACGCGGTCGAGCGTGAGAGCGAATGCGGTCATGCGACCTCCATTGGATGCCAAGGACTCCCCACCTGCGGAACAGGCGGGTGGAGACGGGCCGTCAGACGACGGCGGCATCAATGGCGCATGTAGGCCTACCTCGGCAACAAAGGCGGCTGGCTGCCGCGAGGCCAGTATAGAACCGCGCGGCGGCGGGCCGATGAACGCGGCCTGCTCAGCAGCTGCTCAGCAGCTCACGCCGGTCAGCCGCGCGCTGATGAAATCGATGAAGACCCGCAGCTTGGGCAGCACATGGCGGCCGGAGGGCCAGAGCAGGTAGAAGGTGCCGCAGGCATGGATGCGCTCGGCCATCACCCGCTGCAGCCGACCGTCGGCCAGTGCCTCGCGCACCGAGTGCTCGGGGATGTAGGCGATGCCGCGCCCGGCCAGCGCGAAGGCCAGCCGCGCTTCGATCGTATTGCTGACCATCGAGACCGGCAGTGCCAGTGGCGCAGCGCCTGGCGTCTGCGGCAGCGGCCACGGCTCCAGCTTGCCGCTGCTGGGGAAGCGGTAGTGCAGGCAGTCGTGGTACAGGAGGTCCTCGGGCACACGTGGCGTACCGCGCCGGGCCAGGTAGTCCGGGGAGGCCACCAGGTAGCGCGGGAACACGCCGAGTTGCCGGGCACTCAGACGCGAGTCGGTGGGCTCGCTGACCCGCAAAACGGCGTCGAAACCCTCCTCGATCACATCGACCAGGCGGTCATCGAAATCCAGCTCCAGGCGGATGCCGGGATAAGCCGCCATGAACTCGGTGAGCAGCGGCAGCGAGATGTCGCCGACCAGCGGCAAGCTGACCCGCAGCACCCCCGTGGGCGCCTCGGTCTGCTGGACCAGCTCGTCACGGGCGGCGTCACGCTCATCCAGAATGCGCCGGCAGCGGACCAGGAAGCGCTCTCCCTCGGCGGTGAGGGTGATGCTGCGGGTGCTGCGGTGGAACAGCCGCACGCCCAGTGCCTGCTCCAGACGCGACACGGTCTTGCCGGCGGCCGAGGCGGAGATGCCGAGCATGCGGCCGGTCTCGACGAAGCTGCGGGTGTCGGCGACCTGCACGAAGGTCTGCAGGTTGCCGAGGTTGTCCAGGGCTGACATGGGTGGAGGCATGGGGAGGAAAGCGGGCACTGTAACCGTCGGCAGGGCCTGCGGGGCGGGAGGTGCAGCCATCGGCCCGCAACACTGCGGTGCGCCAGGGGCCGGTTGGGGTGAAAGACCTTGCGGGGAGGGCGCTTCACCGATTGCGGCCCTGCAGGTCCGGAATGTGCGGAACGCCAACCGGCTGTTTCGGCAGGCGCTCGCGGCCTACGGTGGCGCTCCCTCACCTCCCGGCGCCGCCATGTCCTCCTTCCCTGACCTCCGCGACCCCACGCGCCCGCTGGATGCGGCCTCCACCCGGGTGCACCCATGAGCGGTCACGCGGTCGATACCAGCGCCGTGCCCCTGCCCAACGCGGCCACCCGATTGCCTTTCGGCGGTCTGCTGGCGCTGGCCTGCGCGGGCTTCATCACCATCCTCACCGAGGCATTGCCGGCGGGCCTGCTGTCACCGATGAGCGCCGATCTGGGCGTGAGCCGCGCGCTGGTCGGGCAGCTGGTCACCATCTACGCCCTGGGCTCGCTGGTTGCCGCACTGCCGATGACCGCATTGACGCGGCGTTGGCCACGCCGCCCGCTGCTGCTCACCGCGATCGCCGGTTTCGTGGTGGTCAATACCATCACCGCGATGACACACCACTACGGCCTGATGCTGGTCGCACGTTTCTGCGCCGGCATCAGCGCGGGCCTGCTGTGGTCGCTGGTGGCGGGGTACGCCAGCCGCATGGTGGTGCCGCAGCTGCAGGGCCGGGCGATCGCGGTGGCGATGGTCGGCACGCCACTGGCGCTGTCGCTGGGCATACCGGCCGGTACGCTGCTCGGCCAGACCATCGGCTGGCGCTGGGCGTTCGGGTTGATGTCGCTGCTCAGCGTGGGCCTGCTGGTGTGGGCGCGGCTGGCGCTGCCGCCGTTGCCGGCCCCGGGCGCAGCGGCCCAGCAGCCGCTGGGCAACGTGCTGCGCCTGCGCGGCATGCGCACCGCGCTGATGACGATGTTCCTCTACGTGTTGGCGCACAACGTGCTCTACACCTACATCGAGCCGTTCGCGGCGCTGTCCGGCGCGGCGGCGTGGCTGGATCGCCTGTTGCTGGTGTTCGGCGTGGCCGCGCTGGTCGGCATCTGGATCACCGGGCTGCTGGTGGATCGCTGGCTGCGCGCGCTGGTGATCGCAAGCACCGTGGCCTTCGCACTCTCGGCAGTGGCGTTTGGCCTGTGGCCCGGCTCGCCGTGGGTGCTGGTGATCGGGACGGTGGTGTGGGGCATATCCTTCGGTGGCGTTCCCACGCTGTTCCAGACCGCGGTGGCGCGCCGTGCGGACGAGGCCGGGGACATCGCGCAGTCCTTCGTGGTGACCGGCTGGAACCTGGCGATCGCACTGGCGGGCATCCTCGGCGGCGTGATGCTGGAAACCGTCGGTGAGCGCTGGCTGCCAGCGGTCCTGCTGGTGCTGCTGCTGGCCACGTTGATGGTGGTGTTGCGCCAGCCGCGCGCCTGGGCACCGATCACGCACTGAGCCCAGCCGCCGCACCCGGCAACATGGACCGTGATGCCCGGCGCTATGCTGGGGCCGGGTATCGCGATGGGAGCAGCGGGTGCGCAAGGAAGTTCTTCGAAGTGCTGTGCTGGCCCTGCTGTGCCTGGCCGGCATCGCCCACGCGGCGGCGCCGGAGCGGCGCATCGCGCTGACCATCGATGATCTGCCCTGGCAGCGCCTGGACGAACGCGCCGAGCCCGAGCTTGCCGCCCGGCATGCGCAGCTGATCGCGGCCCTGAAGCGGGCCGACGTGCCGGTGGTGGGCTTCGTCAACGAGGTCAAGCTGGAGGTGGACGGGCAGGTGCAACCGGCGCGGGTGCAGATGCTGCGCGACTGGCGCGATGCCGGCGTTGAGCTGGGCAACCACACCTATGGGCATGTCGACCTGCATGCGATCGGGCTGGCTGCCTACGAGCAGGACATCCTGCGCGGCGAGGTAACGCTGCGTCCGTTGCTGGCCGAGACCGGGCAGGCGCCGCGCTGGTTCCGGCATCCTTACCTGCGTGCCGGGCAGTCGCCGCAGGAACGCGCGGCGCTCGGGGAGTTCCTGCAGCAGCACGGGTATCGGGTTGCACCGGTCACGGTCGACAACAGCGAGTGGATCTGGGCGTTCGCCTACGATCATGTGCGCGATACCGACACCGATCCTGTCTCGCGCGAGGCACGCCTGCGCCAGCTGCGCCGTGGCTACGTGCCTTACATGCTCAAGAAACTGGACTACTACGAGCAGCAGGGCCAGCAGCTGCTGGGCCGGCTGCCGGCGCAGGTGTGGCTGATCCACGCCAACGCGCTCAGTGCCGACTGCGTGGAGGAGCTGGTCGCGGCCACGCGCCGGCGGGGCTATCGCTTCATCTCGCTGGAGGCCGCCTTGCAGGATCCGGCCTATCAGCATCCCGATGGCTACAACGGCGCCGGTGGCATCAGCTGGATCCAGCGCTGGGCGATGGCGGAAAACAAACCGAAGGCTTTCTACGCAGGCGAGCCTCCGGTGCCGGCATGGGTGATGACGCTGGCCGGGCTCGAGGGCGAATGATGCGCCGGCTCAGGCCACGGTGTCGCTGTTGGGGTTCTGCATGTTTTCGCGTGCCTGGCCGTACTGCTGCTTGCGCTGCTGGTGGAAGGCCATGAACTCGGCCGGGGCCAGCGCCTTGGAGAACAGCCAGCCCTGCCCGAACTCCACCTGGCGCGCCTGCAGATAGGCCAGCTGCGCCGGGGTTTCCACGCCTTCGGCCACGGTGAACAGGCCCAGGGTCTTGGCCATGTCGATGATGTGCGAGGTGACCGGGCTGGTCGCGCTGTCGGTGCCGATCGCATCGATGAAGGATTTGTCGATCTTCAATGCATCCAGCGGCAGCTGCTGCAGGTACTGCAGGCTGGAGTAACCGACACCGAAATCATCGATCGCCACGCAGTGCCCCAGCCGCCGCGCATTGGCCAGGCTGGTGCGGGCGCGGCGGACGTCGATGAAGCCACGCTCGGTGGCCTCCAGCCAGATCTGCTGCGGATGGATGCCGGTGCCGTGCAACTTGCTGGAGAGCACCTTCAGCGCGCGGCCGCTGCTGACATCCTCGGCGGCCAGGTTGATCGCGATGTGGGCGGTGCGGTCCTGCACCAGCAGCTCGCGCATGTCGGTGATCACATGGTCGATGACCTGGTCGGTCAGCGCTTCGATCAGGCCGGCCTCTTCGGCCAGCGGAATGAACAGGTCCGGCCGCACCAGCGTGCCGTCGGCACGGCGCCAGCGCACCAGCGATTCGGCGCCCACGCAGATGCCGGTGTCCAGTTCGATGATGGGCTGGTAGTGCATGAAGAACTCACGCCGGCGCACCGCCGTGGCCAGCTCGCCCCGCAGCGACAGCCGCCGCCGCGACAGCCACACCACGCCGCCGATTATCGCCAGCGCGCCGAGCACGCCCAACGGGATGAACTGCCCGATCTGGTGGCGGAACGCGGCAACCAGATCGGTCCGCGGCGCCATGGCGATCGCCAGCCACTCCTGGTCCTGCGCGCTGGCATACAGCGTCTGGCCTTCCAGGCCGCTGGCCGGTTCACGCAGCAGGCGCTGCAGCAAGGCCTCGTCGGGGATGTCCTGCTGGGCGATCAGGCGCCCATCGGGGCTGGCCACCGCCAGGCGCACGTTCGGGTCGACGATCACGTCGACCAGCCGGGCCGGGTCCATGAGGATGTCGTAGCGTCCCAGTTGCAGGGCCAGCAGCGGTTGCTGGGGAGTGCCTGCCAGCGGCCGCACGTCCAGGGTGATGCCCGCGCCTTCGGCAGTGACATAGGCCGGCGGGCGCTGGATGATCTGCGCGTCCATCGGGCCCCAGGACGTGCAGGCCAGCCGGCCGTTCTCGAAATAGCCCACCTGTTCGGCCGAGTGGGTGCGTATCACCAGGCTGCGCATCAGCTGCAGGTGCTCGGGCGAGCACGGTGCCAACGTGCTCTGGTTGAGCTCGCGCAGGGTGGCCAGCGCCGTCTCGTAGGCGCGGTGCGCGCGCTGCAGGGTGCGCTCGGCGGTGGTCTGCAGCCGCACCTGCTCGGATTCGCTGGCGCGGCTCCAGGTGAAATAGAACACGGTGGCGATCGGCACCAGGGCGCCGAGCAGGGCAAGCACTACGGTGGCGGCAATGATCCTGGCGCGGTTCAAGCAGACCTCGGTGCCCTGGCGGAGCCCTATATGACCATCAGCGGGCAGGGATTGGAACCATCCGGCGGGGGCGCCATCGCCCTGCCGGCATCACGCGCGGTGGAGCGAGGTGAATCCGTCACATCATCGCCCCGGGCAGTGCCCGGCCACGGCCCCCGCGAACGGCCCGATGGCGACTGGCGCAACGCCTCGCGGAGGTCTATGTTCGGACGCTTCGCCCCTGCCGACGCTGCCCCATGACCGATCCTGCCGTCCCGCCGGAACACCTCCGGCGCAGCCTCTCCAACCGCCACCTGCAGCTGATCGCCATCGGCGGTGCCATCGGCACCGGTCTGTTCATGGGCTCGGGCAAGACCATCAGCCTGGCCGGCCCGTCCATCGTGCTGGTGTACCTGATCATCGGCGCGATGCTGTTCTTCGTCATGCGCGCGATGGGCGAGCTGCTGCTTTCCAACCTGCAGTACAAATCCTTCATCGACTTTTCCACCGACCTGCTCGGGCCGTGGGCCGGGTTCTTCTGCGGGTGGACGTACTGGTTCTGCTGGATCATCACCGCCATCGCCGATGTGATCGCCATCGCCGCGTATGCGCAGTTCTGGTTCCCCGAGCTGGCACCGTGGATACCGGCGCTGCTGTGCGTGATCCTGCTGCTCAGCCTCAACCTGGTCACGGTGAAGCTGTTCGGTGAAATGGAATTCTGGTTCGCGCTGATCAAGATCATCGCCATCTGCGCGCTGATCATCACCGGCTTCGGGCTGGTCGCCTGGGGATTCACCGCCCCCTCCGGGCACGTGGCGTCGTTCTCCAACCTGTGGAACGACGGTGGCGTGTTCCCGATGGGCATGGCCGGTTTCTTCGCCGGCTTCCAGATCGCGGTGTTCGCCTTCGTCGGCATCGAACTGGTCGGTACCACCGCAGCCGAAACCGCTGATCCGGAGCGCAACCTGCCCAAGGCGATCAACTCGATCCCGGTACGCATCCTGGTGTTCTACGTGCTGGCGCTGATCGCGATCATGGCCGTCACCCCATGGCGTGAGGTGGTGCCCGGCAAGAGCCCCTTCGTGGAACTGTTCGTGCTGGCCGGCATTCCCGCCGCGGCCAGCCTGATCAACTTCGTGGTGCTGACCTCGGCCACGTCGTCGGCCAACAGCGGCATCTTCTCGACCAGCCGGATGATGTATGGCCTGGCCGAAGAGGGGCACGCACCGAGCGCGTTCCGGCGGCTGTCGCGCGCGGCGGTGCCGGCGCTGGGGCTGGTGTTCTCCTGCGTGTGCCTGCTGCTGGGCGCGATGCTGATCTATCTGATCCCGAACCTGGTGACCGCGTTCACCCTGGTCACCACGCTGGCCGCGGTGTTGTTCATGTTCGTGTGGTCGTTGATCCTGTGCTCGTACATCGTCTACCGCCGCAAGCGCCCGCACCTGCACGCCGCCTCGGCGTTCAAGATGCCCGGTGGCGTGCTGATGTGCGGGGTGTGCCTGGCCTTCTTCGCCTTCGTGCTGGTGCTGCTGACCCTGCAGCCGGACACGCTGTACGCGCTGGCGATCAGTCCGCTGTGGTTCGCCCTGCTCGGCCTGGGCTACGCCGGCAAGCGGCTGCTGGCCCGCCGCCACTGAGTCAGCGCCGGGCCTGCCAGCACGGCAGGCCCGGTATTCACCTTCGGTTCGCGCCCCCGGCCGGATGATCGCGCCGCACCCTTCCGTGCCCCGATCCGAGCCCGATGAATCCGACCCTGCCTGCCGCGTTGGCCCTGTTGTCGTTGCTGCTGCCTGGCCTGGCATCGGCGCGCACGGTCTATCGCTGCGTGCAGAGCAACACGGTCAGCCTGGCCACCGCACCCGAGCCCGGCTCCAGGTGTACCCCGCAGCAGATCGACGACAACGCCGTGCAGACCCCCAACCTGTGGGGAAACATGGGCGTCTTCAGCGGCACGTTGTATGAGCGCGAACAGGACGGTGCACTGGTCTACTCGACCCGCAACCTGCCGGGCTCGCGCGTGTTCCTGAAGTTCACCGTGGCCACCCCACCGGGTGAACCGGCGCACGAGGGCCTGGGCAAGGTCGGCACGCCGCAGTTGAACCGGCATGCCAAGCAGTTCAAGGCGGCGGCCAAGGCCACCGGCGTGGACGATGCCTGGCTGCGTGCGATCGCCCATGCCGAAAGCGGTTTCGATGCCGGCGCGATCTCACCCAAGGGCGCGCAGGGCGTGATGCAGCTGATGCCCGATACCGCCACCGAATACGGCGTGGCCGATCCGCTCTCGGCCGAGCAGTCGATCAGCGGGGGCGCGCGCTACATGAAGGCGTTGTTGCGCCGGTACAAAGGCGACCGCGTGCTGGCGGCCGCCGCGTACAACGCCGGCATCGGTGCGGTGACCCGCTACAAGGGCGTGCCGCCGTATGCGGAAACGCTGGCCTACGTGGAGAAGGTCAGCGCGCTGTATGTGCGCTATCGCGAGGCGATGGGGTTCAAGGTGGAGACGCCGGCGAAGTAGGCGCTGCTCCAGGGCGAAACGTCACGCGCAGTACCGCGCATGGGTCGCCACGCGGCCCACCGTGTTCACCGCCGCCTTGACCTCGGCACGCTGCGTGGGCGGCTGCCAGCGCGCGTAGACCATGAGCGCTCCCGGCGTGCAGGGTTTGCAGGCACGCCACGAGCGGCTAAGGTCGTGTCCCGAACAGCAGCAAGGACAGCGATGACGCGCGGACGATGGACGATGGTGGTGCTGATCGCCGCTCTGATGGCGGCAGCGCTGGTTTGGACCTTCCTGCGTGAACCGGCCGCGCCGGCGCCGCCACCGGGCCCTGTGGCGACGGCCCTGGGCTGGACGCCGGCAATCAGCGTGCTGGCCGGCGACGGCGTGGGCGGCAGTACGGAGGGCCCCGCAGCCCAGGCACGCTTCGCCGATCCGTACGGCCTGGCCGTGGATGCACACGGCGTGGTCTACATCGCCGATGCCGGCGACAACAACCGCATCCGCCGCGTCCATCCCGACGGTCGCGTGGACACGCTGGCCGGGCAGGGTGAGGGTTGGCGCGATGGCGCCGCCCTGCAGGCGCAGTTCAACACGCCCTCCGGGATCGCACTGGATGCGGGCGGCAATGTCTATGTTGCCGATACCGGCAACCACGTGATCCGCCGCATTGCGGTGGATGGCACGGTAAGCACGCTGGCCGGTGATGGTCAGCGCGGGTTCGTCGATGGCCCGGCCGCCCAGGCGCGCTTCGATGGGCCGATGGGCGTGGCGGTGGATGCGGGCGGCCGCGTCTATGTGGCCGATACCTACAACGATCGCATCCGCGTCATCGAACCCGATGGACGGGTGCACACCGTCGCCGGTGGCGAGCGCCCGGGCCTGGTCGATGGCATCGGGGCGGCCACCCGCCTGGATACGCCGGTGGCGCTGGCACTGGATCCGCACGGCAACCTGCTGATCGCCGATCTGTTCAACAACGCGATCCGCCAACTCGCCCCGGATGGCACGCTGGGCACCCGGGTCGCCGATGGCGGCCTGCTCAGCGGACCGATGGCGCTGGCGGTGACCCATGACGGGGTGGTCTACGCCAGCGACATCAACGGCAAGGTGGTGCAGATCTCGGCCCAGGGCCATCAGCTGGCACTGGCCGGGGTACCGCCGCAGCCCCGCTTTGCGCGGCCCACCGCACTCGCGCTGGATGCCGAGGGCGGCCTCTATCTCGCCGATGCCGCCTCCTACCGCGTGCACCGGCTGCGTGCCCTCGGGCCTGGGCAGACGGCGCCGCCGGCGTTGATCGGCCCGGCACCGGAGGCTCCCTTGCCCGACACCGCCGGCCGGTGGCCGCTGGCCCCGCAGGACGGGTGGCACGAAGTGGTCGGCACGTTGGGTGAGGTGCGCGGGGACTTCAAAGGCGAGAGTCGGCACCATCTGCATGGCGGGTTCGACATCCGCGGCGGTGTCGGCCAGCCGGTGTTGGCGATCGCCGATGGCAAAGTCGATACGCCGTTCGCGGCGTGGTCGGTCGGCGGCCAGGCCGAAGGCCTTTCGCTGGGCCGGCTCAAATACATCCATATGAAGGTTGGCCGCGATCCGCGCGATCGGCCTTTCGATGCGCGCTGGCAGCAGCTGTCCGGTGAGGACGGCAAGCTCGAACGCATCCGCGTGCGTCGCGGCACCCGGTTCGCCGCCGGCGAAGCACTGGGCAGCATCAACCGGATGGCGCATGTCCACCTGAGCGTGGGTGCCAGTGGTTTCGAGCGCAATGCGGTGGCACTGGGCTTCACCGGTTACGCCGATACGTTCGCGCCGCGCATCACCGAGGTCGCCGTGCTGGACGATCTGGACCGGCCGGTCAGGGCGGGTGCCGACGGGCGCGTCGCGATCCCGCGCCAGGGGCCGGGCGTGCAGATCGTGGTGGAGGCGTGGGACCAGGTGGACCGCAATCTGCCACGGCGCCGGCTGGGGCTGTACCAGGTCGGCTACCAGGTCCTGGATGCGCAGGGCCAGCCGCTGGCCGGGTACGAGCAGCCGCGCTTCAACATCGTGTTCAACCGGATGCCGCGCGAAGACAGCGCCACCCGCGTGGCCTACGCGCCGGACAGCGGCATCACCGTGCATGGCAGCGCGGTCACCCGGTTCCGCTACCTGGTCACCAACACGGTGCGCGATGGCTTGGTCGAGACCGGACGCTGGCAACCGGATGCACTGCCGGCCGGCGAGTACATCCTGCGGGCCAGTGCGCGCGACTACAGCGGCAATGAGGCCATCGGCCCGCGCGATCTGAAGATCACGCTGTTGCCTTGAGCGGTGTCAGGCGCCGACGCGCACGCGTTCGGCGTCCATGTCGGCCAGCGGGCGTACCTCGATGCTGCCGAAGCGCGACCACGGGAACTGCTGGGCGATGCGCATCGCCTCGGCGTGGTCGGGCGCGTTGATCAGGTTGAAGCCGGCCAGCAGTTCGTGGGTTTCGGCGAACGGGCCATCGGTGATGCGGGTCTGGCCCTGGCGCACGCGCAGCGTGCGCGCGCTGTCCACCGGTTCCAGCTTCTGGGCGAGCACCAGGGTTCCCTCGGCCTGCAGGCGGTCGGCGTGGTGCAGGCAGTCATGCATCAGGCGGTCGTATTCGTCGCCGGGCAGGGCCTGCAACAGGCCCTCGTCGATATAGATCAGCAGAAGAAATTGCATGGCCGGACCAGGGTGGGCGGGGAAACCGCATGATGCCCCAGCCCGCGGTCGTGGCGTGTTGCAGCGCCGCAGCGCGGCCTGTTCAGCGACGAAAAAATAGTTCGTCGTGCGTGTCGATTTCCATCCCCTTGGCACGTTGTATCCAGTGAACGGCCCGGGTTCCGGGCTGCCACACAGGAGCACCCCGTGAAAGTCATGGTACTGGTCAAGGCAACCGCCGCCACCGAGGCCGGTCAATTGCCGACCGAGCAGGAAATCCGCGCGATGGGCGCGTACAACGAGCAGTTGGTCCAGGCCGGGATCATGCTGGCCGGCGAGGGCCTGCACCCGACCTCGCGCGCCCGCCGCGTGGCCTTCGGCAGCGAGCCGCCGCGGGTGATCGATGGGCCGTTCGCCGAAACCCGCGAGCTGGTCTGCGGGTTCTGGCTGTGGCAGGTGCGCTCGCTGGATGAGGCCACTGAATGGCTCAAGCGCGCACCGTTCGCTGCCGGGGATGTGGTCGAGCTGCGGCCGATCCTCAGTGCCGAGGATTTCGGCGCGGCCTTCACTCCCGAATTGCAGGCGCAGGAACAGCGTCTGCGCGACCAGATCGGCACCGCCGATTGATTCCCCCCCCACCCCTGGAGCACTCCCATGAAACTGATTCCGTTCCTCGGCTTCAACGGCAAGACCCATGAGGCCATGGCCTTCTACGCGCAGGTACTTGGCGGCAAGGTCAGCTCGGAGATGAAGTACCGCGACATGCCGCCCATGGAAAGCCAGGAGGGCTGTGGCGAGATGCCGCCGGAGACGTTGGACCATGTCGCGCACAGCCAGCTGGAAGTGGGGTCGGCGATCCTGATGGCCGCCGATGGCCCGTCTTCCGACGGGCAGGGCAGTACCACGATCAACATCGATGTGGATTCGATCGAGGAGGCCGAGCGCGTGTTCAACGCGCTGGCCGACGGTGGCGAGATCAAGATGCCGATCACCGAAACCTTCTGGGCCCACCGTTGGGGCTTTCTGATCGACCGTTATGGCAAGCCGTGGATGGTCAACTGCATGAAGCAGCCTTGATCTGGGCCGGCGTGATGGCACCCCCTCGCGCGGCTTGTCCCCGCGCCGTACCGGTGGTTTGATCAGCCGCATGGACACGGCACTGACGCAACGACTGGAGACGATCTGGCGCATGGAGTCGCCAGTGGTGACCGCCCGCCTGACCCGCCTGCTCGGCGGCGATGTCGGCCGTGCCGAAGAGCTGGTCCAGGACACCTGGCTGGCCGCGCTGGAGCGCTGGCCGAGCCAGGGCGTGCCGGACAATCCCGGAGCGTGGCTGATGACCACTGCGCGCAACCGCGCCATCGATGTGCTGCGCCAGCACCAGCGCGTCGCCGGACAGCACGCGCAGTTCGGCAGTGAGCTGGAGCCGCTGCCGCTGCCGGCGCCGGACGACAGTGACGCGCTGGAAGACGACATCGGCGATGACCTGCTGCGGTTGATGTTCGTTGCCTGTCATCCGGTGCTGGCCGCCGACGCGCGTGTTGCGCTGACGCTACGGCTGCTCGGCGGCCTGACCACCGATGAGATCGCACGCGCGTTCCTCGCGCCGGAGCCCACCATCGCCCAGCGCATCGTGCGCGCCAAACGCACGTTGGCACAGAAGCAGGTCCCGTTCGAAGTGCCGCGCCAGGCAGCACTGCCGGACCGCTTGGCCTCGGTACTGGAGGTGGTCTACCTGATCTTCAACGAAGGCTATGCGGCCAGTGCCGGCGATGACTGGATGCGCCCGGCCCTGTGCGACGAAGCACTGCGGCTCGGCCGCGTATTGGCCAGCCGCCTGCCGGCCTGGCCGCAGGTGCACGGGCTGCTCGCCTTGATGGAACTGCAGGCATCGCGCACCGCCGCACGTACGGATGCGACGGGCACACCGATCCTGCTGCCCGACCAGGACCGCACGCGCTGGGACTGGTTGCAGATCGCCCGTGGCCAGGCCGCCCTGCAGCAGGCGGTGGCACTCTTTGGCGGTGACGATCCCTATGCATTGCAGGCGGCCATCGCCGAGTGCCACGCACGCGCGCGCCGTGCCGACGACACCGACTGGGCGCGGATGACCGCGCTGTACGCACGGCTGGCACAGCGCCAGCCCTCGCCGGTGGTGGCGTTGAACCATGCGGTGGCGCTGTCGCGGGCCCAGGGCGCGGCGGCCGCGTGGCCGCTGGTCGATGCGCTCGGTGACGATGCGCGGCTGCGCGACTATGCGCCGCTGGCTGCGGTGCAGGGCGACCTGCTGGCCCAGCTGGGGCGGCACGCCGAAGCACGGGCGGCATTCCAGCGTGCGGCCGCGCTGACCGCCAATGCGCGTGAGAAGGCGATGCTGCTGGCCCGTGCGGCAGCCGTGTAGACCGGCACTGCACTGCGCGGCGGCTCTGGCCTACACTCGGGCGATTGTCGGTCAGTCATGAGGTGCAGCGTGAAGCGTGTGGTAATCAGCCTGTTGGCGTTGTCGGTGTCGTCGGCCTTGATGGCCGCCACCCCCAAATTCGATGGCGCGCGGATCTCCGCCGACGTCAAGGAACTGGCATCGGACGCCTACGAAGGCCGCTCGCCGGCCACTGCCGGTGAAGAGAAGACCATCGCCTTCCTGAGCAAACAGTTCGCGGCGGCGGGCCTGCAGCCGGGCGGCGACCTCAAGGACGGCAAGCGCCTGTGGACCCAGGCCGTGCCGCTGCTCAAGGGCGATATCGTCGGCACCCCGAGCCTGTCGTTGAGCAGCAAGGGCAAGCCCCAGACGCTGAGCCAGGGCAAGGAAATCGCCGTGCGCGCCGCGATGAACGGTGCCAGCGCGGTGGACATCAAGAACGCGCCGCTGGTCTTCCTCGGCTACGGCGTCAAGGCCGCCGAGCGCAACTGGGACGATTTCAAGGGCGTGGACCTGAAGGGCAAGATCGCCGTCGTGCTGATCAACGATCCGGACTTCGAAAGCGGCCAGGGCGACTTCGACGGCAAGGGCATGACCTACTACGGCCGCTGGACCTACAAGTACGAAGAAGGTGCGCGCCAGGGTGCCCTCGGCGTGCTGATCGTGCACGAGACCGCGCCGGCCTCGTACGGCTGGGCCACCGTGGCCGGCTCCAACACCAACACCATGTTCGATGTGGTCCGCGACAACCCGGCCGAGGCGCATCCGCTGCTGGAAGGCTGGATCCAGCGAGATCTGGCGGTGGAGCTGTTCAAGCGTTCGGGCTTGGATTTCGAGGCGCTCAAGAAGCAGGCGCAGACCCGTGATTTCAAGCCGGTGGAGCTGAAGGGCGAGACCTTCTCGGCCAACTACGCGGTCAAGACCGAGGTGATCACCTCGCACAACGTGGCCGCGCGCCTGGAAGGCAGCAAGCATCCTGACGAGACGGTGATCTACAGCGCCCACTGGGACCACATCGGCGTGGGCAAGCCGGACGCGAACGGTGACACCATCTTCAACGGTGCGCTGGACAACGCCAGCGGCACCGCCTCGCTGATCGAACTGGCCCGTGGCTTCGCCAAGGGCAAGCGCCCGGAGCGGTCGGTGCTGTTCCTGGCCGTGACCGCCGAGGAAAAGGGCCTGCTGGGCTCGGAGTACTACGCCACCCACCCGCTGTACCCGCTGGGCAAGACCGTTGCGCTGATCAACATGGACGGCATGGCGCCCTTCAGCCCCTCGCGTGACTTCGGCATCTACGGCTCGGCCAAGCTGGAACTGCTGGACCAGCTCAAGGACGTCGCCAAGGGCTGGGACATCCGCTACACGCCGGACCCGAAGCCGGAAGCCGGCCTGTTCTTCCGCTCCGATCACTTCCCGTTCGCCAAGCGTGGCGTGCCGGCAGTGTCGTACTCGGCGGGCCAGGACTGGGTGGAGGGGGGCGTGGCGGCCGGCAAGGCCGCTTCGGATGACTACACCGCCAAGCGCTATCACCAGCAGGGCGACGAGTGGCAGCCGGACTGGACCTTCGCCGGTGCCTCGCGCGATCTGGAAGTGCTGTACACGCTGGGCAACCAGCTGGCCAACTCGCGCGCCTGGCCGAACTGGAGCGAAGACTCCCAGTTCCGCGCCCCGCGTGACGCCAGCGCCGCCGAGCGGAAATAAGACGCGTCCGGCCGGCACGCCGGCCGGACCCCCCGTCGTAGAGCCACGCCATGCGTGGCTTCGCGGTCTCGAACCCAGACGTAGAGCCACGCCATGCGTGGCTTCGCGGTTCCGGAAGAAGGCCAGCCACCCATGGGGTGGCTCTACACCGCTTCGTTCCACCATTCCCCGCCTTCGTCGCATGCCGCTTGTTCCCGCTGGCGGCAGGGCTATGCTCGCCTCACTCCCTATGTGATGACGCCGCCGTGTTCGCCAGCCTCTCCCTGATTTTCCGCATCCTGTTGGCCTGGGCCGCCGCCATCGTGGTGGCGGGGTTTGTCTGGAGTGGCTTCTTCCATGGCATGGACGAAGGCCCCGGCTGGGTGTTCGGCCTGCTGGCCCTGTTCGTGATGGTGACCGCCCTGGGCAGCTGCATCGCCCATATCCGGCGCGTGCAGCACGTCGCCGGGCGCCTGGACGCGGCCACCCTGTCCAGCCGCCAGCGCCGCCAGATCGAGGTGCCGATGGACGCCGGCCCGGCCTTTGCCCTGGTGGAAGCCGCCATCGCCGAGCTGCCACGCGTGGAAGACATCGAAAGTGCACCGGGCAGCCTGCAGGTGCGTGCCTACGTGCGCCGCGTGGATCCCTACAACGGCCGCCCGCCGTCCCGCTGGAACCTGCCTGCGCGGCTGGCGATCAAGCGCAACAGCGTGCTCGCCACCGTGACGCCGGGGCAGGGCACCAGCAGCGTGACCCTGCTGTTCGAGCCCGATGCCGGGGTCTGGGCCGATCTGCTGGCGGTGGACGAAGGCAGCAACCATGAGAACGCCGAAGCGGTCGGCCGTGCGATCACCCGCCGGGTGGCCGAGCAGCGCCGCGACGAACAGGCCGCCGCCGAACAGACCGCGACCGAGAAGGAACTGTCGGTGGCCAGACTCAACCTGCTGCACGCCCAGGTCGAGCCGCACTTCCTCTACAACACGCTGGCCAACGCGCAGGTGCTGACCCGGACCGATCCGCCGCGCGCCGACCAGATGCTCGGGCACCTGATCCAGTACCTGCGCAGCTCGCTGCCCAGCGTGGAGGAATCGATGTCGACCCTGGGCGTGGAGCTGGAGCGCACCCAGGCCTACCTGGAAATCCTCAAGATCCGCATGGGCGCCCGCTTGGCCCTGCAGGTGGACGTGCCCCCGGCCCTGCTCAGCCTGCCGCTGCCCTCGATGGCGCTGCAGACCCTGGTCGAGAACGCGATCAAACACGGCCTGGAACCCAAACCCGGCGGCGGCACGGTGTGGATCATCGCGCGCGCCTTCGAGGACCATGTCACCCTCACCGTGGCCGACGACGGCCTCGGGTTCGGGCAGGGCACCAGTGGTACCGGGATCGGCCTGAAGAACCTGCGCGAACGCCTGCGCCTGACCTGCGGTGAGCACGCTGGCGTGGCGATCGTGTCCAATTTCCCCACCGGCGTGGCAGCGACGATCACCCTGCCGCGCGATGCCCGCGAGGCGATCCATGCAGCTTGACGCCCTCATTGCCGAAGACGAAGACCTGCTGCGCCAGTCGCTGGTGGCACAGCTGCAGCGGTTGTGGCCGGAGCTGCGGCTGGTGGCCGAATGCGAGGATGGTGCCAGCGCGCTGGAGCGCCTGGCCGAGCTGAAGCCGGACCTGGCCCTGCTCGACATCCGCATGCCCGGCATCACCGGCATCGAGGTGGCCCGCGCGCTGCCGGAGATCAGCCCGCGCACCCAGGTGGTGTTCGTCACCGCCTACGACCAGTATGCGATCGACGCCTTCGAACAGGGCGCGATCGACTACCTGCTCAAGCCGGTCAGCGATGAGCGCTTGCTGGCCACGCGCGAGCGGATCCTGGCGCGCATGCAGTTGGGCCGCCCGGACAGCGGCATGCTCGAGCAGCTGCTGCAGCGCCTCGGCAATCAGCCCGCCGCCGCCTCAAGCGCGCCGCCTTTGGCCTGGATCACCGCCAGCAACGGCCGCGACACGCAGCTGATCATGCTCGAAGATGTGATCTACTTCCGTGCGGACAGCAAATACACCACGGTGGTGACCGAGCAGGGCGAAAGCCTGCTGCGCACCTCGCTGCGTGAACTGCTGGATGCGCTCGATCCGCAACGGTTCCGCCAGATCCACCGCTCCACCATCGTGAACATGAAGGCGGTCGCCGCAGTCACACGCGACGACACCGGCCGCGGCCAGCTGCGCTTGAAGCACCGCACCGAAGTGCTCAACGTCAGCCAGCCCTTCATGAGCCTGTTCCGCGGGATGTAACGCGCCTTTCCTTTCGTCTGGAGCCTGCCATGCGTACCGCCGTTGTCGCCAGTCTCTGCGTGTTGATGCTGGCGGCCTGCCAGCAATCGAACAACACCTCCGTCACCCGCATCCGCGCCAACGGCGTGGATACGCTGTACAGCAAAACCACGGTCGACAACGGCGTGGCCAACTTCGACTGCATCGCCAGCAGCAGCGGCCGCTGCCATTACCTGGTGCTGGATGCGCGCTGCACGAAGGACACCGACTGCCCCTATCCGCCGCTGCACCGGTTGGCGGTGGCGGTGGGCAAGACGGAGCAGATGGCCGGGCTCCCGGCCGGCTTCAAGCACTGTGTCAGCGCCGTCCAGAAAGAACAATGCCACCGTGAGTGATCACGGTGGCATCGTGGCTCCCCCCGCTTTTCAGTAGGGTCAGAACGCGGGCTGCAGATGCAGGTTGGTGCCGTTGGGCTGCTCGCCGACATGATTGAGCTGGCCCACCAGTTCGGTGTGCTGCTTCATCCGGCCGATCTCGCGCATGATGCGGATGTCCTCGTGGCGCAGCTCGCGCTTGGCGCTCACCGCCTGCTTGTAATCCAGGACTTCCGGATAGTGCTGGGCCATGTCCAGCGCCTCGGCCACGCATTCGACCGTATCGGCATCGGAGGTGATCCGGGCGCGGCTGTTGAAGGCCTTCATCCAGCGCTCGAAGCCGGCGGTGTGATCGAACATGTTGGCCATGAACCAGATCACGAACAGGATCGACACCCATGAACCGAACACGATCACCACGCGGGTGAAGGTGATATGGAAGTCATCCTTCCACAGGTAGTTGCTGATCAGGCCGAGGATGAGCAGGGAGGACGCCTGCCAGCCCACGATCGAGGCCATCAGCCACTGGCCCTTGGCTTTGGCCAGTACCGCGACTTCTTCGCGGATCTGCTGTTCACTCTTGTTACGCCAATGCGCGACCTGTTTTTCGAACGGGCTGCTGTACAGCTCGTTGTCCTGCAACAGCAGACCCAAACCTTTGAACAAAGCGATCATGACGAGCTCCTTCTGGAACGTGCGGCAGCGCATTGGACGACGTTGTGGCGTATCCAGTTCTAGCACTTTCACGGCGCTTGGCAATGGGCAAAGCGCAAAGATCCGGCGCCATTTCTGCCTGAATGGGCAATCTCGCAGCGGATTTGCGCACTGCGGCACGTAAGTCGCCGGGTAAATACGGCTCGGACGGCGGCTTCCATGCTGCATCTGCACATTGCGCAGACCCTGGCGGGCACCCGCCTCGCCAGCCCCATCGGTATCACGCAGAATTGACGCATCCGCGCGAAATGCCGGTCCGCTCGCCCTCGGTACTGCTGATGTCCTCCCTGCTGCGCTCGCTTGCCCGCCCTGCCACCGCCCCCATTCGCCGCTGGGTGCTGGGCGCCTTCCCCCGCGGCCAGAGCGGGATCGACTACGACCACCCGCTGGGCGACCCCGGCTGGTTCGGCCCCGACAGCATCACCTGGCGGGTGCATGCCGAGTTTCCCGGCATGCTCGCCGGCGGCCTGTGCGCCCTGATGCTGCAGACCCTGCATCCATTGGCACTGGCCGGGGTGTACGACCACTCGAACTTCCGCGATGACCTGGTCGGCCGCCTGCGCCGCACCACCGCGTTCGTCGCTGGAACCACCTACGCACCCACCGCGGAAGTGGAGGCGTTGATCGCCAAGGTGACCCGCATCCATGCACAGGTGCGCGGTCACACCGCTGATGGCCGCGCGTATTCCGCCGACGATCCCGCGCTGCTCACCTGGGTGCACGTCACTGAAGCGTACGGTTTCCTGCAGGGCTGCCGACGCTATTGCCGGGACGTGCCTACGGCGGTCGCCGACCAGTACTACCGTGAGTACAAGCGCGTGGCCGAGGCGCTTGGCGCTGTAGACGTTCCCGCGTCGGAAGCGGAGGTGGATGCGTACTTCGCGCGTCAGCAATCGCAGCTGGTGTTCGATGCGCGCTCGCGCGAGGTGCTGGCGGTGCTGTCAGGCATCCGCCTGCCGGTGCCGATGGCAGGTCTCTCGCGCGAGCTGTTCCTCGGTGCCGGTGCAGCGCTGCTGCCGGACTGGGCGACTGCGATGATCCAGCGCACGCCGATGCAGCGTGCGCAGTCGCGGGCATCGGCGGTGATGCTCAAAGGCATGGCGCCGTTGTTCCGGCGTGCGCTGCAGGATGGGCTGGCGACGCGGGCGTGCACGCGGATGGGTGTGTCGGCTGGGGTGCTTGCTGATTGGCCTTGAAGCGGCAAGTGCCCTGTGTCCGCTGGATGGGTCGGGCACGCACAGGCTTCCGGGACCCGCTGCTCCACAGCGAAAAAAAACGGGCGCCGAAGCGCCCGTTCTCTCATCTCAGCAACGTGCGGTGACGCACATCACCACACCTTGACCCGCTTCTCCGGCGCCAGATACAGCTTCTGGCCTTCCTTCACCTCGAAGGCCGGATACCACGCATCCAGATTGCGCACCGTCAACGCACGGAACTGACCCGGCGCATGCACATTGGTCAACAGCGAATTGCGCAGCGCCTGCTCACGCGCCTTGCTCCGCCACGCCTGCGCAAAGCCCAGGAAGAACCGCTGATCCGGCGTGAAGCCTTCCAGCGTCTGGCCCGGCTTGCCCTGCAGCGACAACTGATACGCATCGTAGGCCGTCGAAAGACCTGCCACGTCCGCAATGTTTTCGCCCAGCGTCAGACGACCATTCACCGATACCCCCGGGAACGGGCTGTAGCTGCTGAACTGCGCCGCCAGTGCATCGCCGGCCGCGTTGAACTTCTTCAGATCTTCCGCCGTCCACCAGTTCTGCAGCTTGCCCGTCTCATCGAACAGCGCACCGGCATTGTCGAAACCGTGGCTGATCTCATGGCCGATCACCGCACCGATCGCACCGTAATTCACCGCATCGTCGGCCGCGCCATCGAAGAACGGCGGCTGCAGGATCGCGGCCGGGAACACCAGGCGGTTTTCCAGCGGCACGTTCATCGCATTGATGGTCTGCGGCAGCATCGCCCACTCGCTGTGATCCACCGGCTTGCCCAGCTTGGCGATGTTGCGGCGGTACTCGAACAGCTCCGCACGCTCGGCATTGCCCAGCGCGTCATCACGCTTGATCTCAAGACCGGTGTAGTCGCGCCACTTGTCCGGGTAGCCCATGCCCACGGTCAGGCCATCCACCTTGGCCTTGGCACGCGCCTTGGTCTGCGGCGACATCCACTCCAGCGCATCGATGCGCTTGGCGAACGCGGCGATGATGTTCTTGGCCATCGCGTCCGCGCGCGCCTTGGTGGCCGGATCGAAATGACGTTCGACGTACAGCTTGCCGATCGCTTCGCCCACGGCATGGTTGCTGTCATCCACCGCACGCTTCCAGCGCTCGCTCTGCTGCGGGGTGCCGTTGAGCGTGGTGCCGTGGAAGGCGAAGCGCGCATCGGCGAACGACTTGGGCAGGTACGGCGCGGCGCGGTCCAGCGCATGGAAGGCCAGGTAGTCCTTCCAGACCTCCAGCGGCTCGGTGGCGACCAGGCGCGAGATGCCCGCGACGGCCTTGGGCTGCCACACGATGAAGTCCTGCTGGGCGTCCAGCCCGGCCGAGGCCAGGAACGCGTTCCAGTCCATGCCCGGGGCCTTGGCGCTCAGGTCGGCCTGCTTCCAGGCATTGGCGCCCTTGGCGACGTCGTTGGTGTCTTCCTGGGTGGCGTGGGCCTGGGCGATCCTGGTCTCCAGCGCGAGGATGCGCTGCGCCTTGGCGGCCGGATCGGCGACGCCGGCCAGCTGCAGGACCTGGGCGATGTAGGCCTGGTACTGCTTGCGGATCTCGGCCATGCGGCCGCCCTGCAGGTAGAAGTCGCGGTCCGGCAGGCCCAGGCCGCCCTGCACCAGGTACGGCGCGGTGCGGTCCGGCTGCAGCAGATCCACCGAGACCCACACGCCGAACAGGCGGTCGGTGTAGAAGTTGGTGGCGTTGAGCAGGTCCACGTCGGCGCGCAGCGTGCCGCCGAGCGCGGTGGCCAGCGCGGCCTTGTCGTTGATGCCGGCGATGGCGTCCAGTTCCGGTTTGACCGGGGCGACGCCGCGCGACTCGATGCCGCTCTCGTCCATGAAGGCGGCGTAGTAATCGCCGATCAGCTTGGCCTCGCCCTCGGCCTTGGTGTCGGCCGCGGCGCCTTCGAGGATCGCGCGGGTGTCGGCCAGGGTCTTTTCGGAGATGACGTTGAAGCTGCCGTAGCTGGAACGGTCGGCCGGGATCTCGGTGTTCTTGACCCAGGTACCGTTGGCGAAGCCGAAGAAGTCATCGCCGGCGGCCACGCTGCGGTCCATGCCGGCGGCGTCGAAGCCGAAGCTGCCCAGCTGCGGCTTGGGCGCGGCCGGTTCGGCCGGGGTGGTCTCGGGGGCGGACGCGGCCGGTGCAGTGGCCTCGCGGTCGCAGGCGGCCAGGCTCAGCGACAGGCTGGCGGCAATGGCGAGCATCAGGGTGGGGCGGCGCAGCTTGGACATTGAGCTTCTCAGCAACGGAAACACCCAAGTCTAATCCCGTACCGGGCGCGCGGTTATGCCGGCTTCGGCGGCATCGGGTACCGGGTGTGCCGGTCTTCCGGGTTCACTGATGTGAACCCTGGCCGCGGTGCTTCCCGTGCCGTACGCGCTGGTGCATGCTGGGGCCTGCACGGATTCCGCGGGCGCCGGCTGGCCGGTGTGACGAGCAAGGCGTCAAGAATCCCGGGCAGCGGCCGCTCAGGTTTGGGGAAACCAGGAAGCGTTTACAGATGAAGTCAGCCTGTCGTTCGGGAAAAGGGTTGCGATGCCCGCGTTGAACCGTGCCCTGGCACGGCCACTGCGGACGTTCGTGTGGCTCGGGGTATCCCTGGGCGTGCTGCTGGGCGCCGGGCTGGTGGCGACGCTGCTCAATGACTGCCAGCGCCGGCAGGAAGCCGCGCAGCGCCAGAGCTCGGCGCTGGCCACCGGCGCCCAGCGCCTGCTGCGGCTGGAACTGCGCAACCTGGAGCGGGTGATGCAGGGCATCTCCCGCGATGGCGCGCTGCTCTTCCAGCGGGTGCCGGCGCAGGCACCGGACCTGCTCGATGCCAGCATCGCCGGGGCGCTGCAGCGGCATGCCGAACTGCACAGCATCGTGGTGGTCGACCAGTACGGGCGGGCCCTGACCAGTGGCAGCGGCGACCTGCAACTGCCGCTGTGGGCGGTGGATGGCAATCGCGGCCTGGGCAGCCAGATTTTCCTCGGGCCGCCGCAGGCGCTGGATGCCGCGCACTGGATCCTGCCGCTGGCGCTGCCGATGGGCGGTGACCGCTGGCTGTTGGCACGGCTGCGCACGGCGGAACTGCAGGCCATCATCGGCGGCATGGATACCGGCGATGCCGGGGTGGTCTCGATCACCGACCCGCATGGCTACGTGCTGGCGCGCAGCCCGGATCCCGGCGCCGTGGCGGGGCGTCGCTTCGGGCTGGCCAAGCGCGAGCTGCTGCGCCGCGACGCACTGACCCCGCTGGGCACCGAGACCAGTGCCGTGGATGGCATCGAGCGCATTTCCAGCCTGAGCACGCTGGCCCAGTACCCGCTGGCGGTCTACGCCGGACTCGGCCGGCGCGATGTGCTGGCGGCCTGGTGGCCGTATGTGCAGGCCTCGATCGGGGTCTACCTGCTGTACTGGGCGCTGTTTGCCGCGGTGTATGTCAGCCTGCGCCGCGCCACCCGCGACCAGGACAGCCTGAGCGAGGAACTGCGCACCGGCCATGCCGAGCTGCGCATGGCCCACCAGGTCGGCAAGGTGTGTACCTGGTACGTGGACGAGGATGCCTGCCTGCTGCGCTGGTCGCCGCTGGCCCGTGAGATCTTCGGCATCGACATCGAGAGCCTGCCCGTCGCGGATTTCTTCGCGCGCGTGCACCACGACGACACCGCGCGCATGCAGCAGGCCTTCGATGCCGCCTTTGCCGGCAGCGGCGTGCTCGATGAGATGTTCCGCCTGGTGCTGCCGGGTGGCGCGACCCGCTGGGTTGCCGCGCGCGGCCAGCGCGTGGCGGTGGTGGACCGCCAGCGCCGCATGATCGGTGCGTTGACCGATGTCAGCGAGCGGGTCGATGCGCTGGCCCGGGTGCAGCAGGCCGAGCGCCAGTTCCGGCTGCTGTTCGACCGCAATCCGGCGCCGTTCTGGGTGTTCGATCCGGACACGCTGCGCTTTCTGGAGGTCAACGAAGCGGCAGTGCGCCAGTACGGCTACAGCCGCGACGAGTTCCTGGCGATGAGCATCCTGGACATCCGCCCACGCGAGGGTTGGGAGGAGATCCGCGGGGCGATCGCGCAGGCGCGCATCGGCGACGTGCAGGATGCGCAGGTCCGCCTGCACCAGCGCAAGGACGGCAGCGTCTTTGAAGTGCGTGCGCATCTGGCGCGGCTGGATTTCGATGGCCGCCAGGCCTGCCTGGTGCTGGCCGAGGACGTGAGCGAGCGTTTGGCCTACGAGCGCGATCTGGCGTACCACGCCACCCACAACCCGGCGACCGGTCTGCTCAATACGCGCGCGCTGGCCGCGCAGCTGGATGAAGAGGGGGGCGCCTACACGATTGCCTACGTGCAGTTCCGCGGCCTGCAGCTGGTCTCGGACACGCTCGGCCGCGAGGTCGGCGACGTGGTGCTGCAGGCGATGGCCAAGCGCCTGGGCGGGCTCGGCGTGCGCTACGGGCTGCTGGCGTTCCAGCCCGCCGAGGATTTCATCTTCGCCATCCGCGACGACCATCAGCGCCAGACCGCGCTGGACACCCTGGTGCAGACTGTTTCCGAACCGGTGCGGGGGCAGGATTGGCTGCACCAGTTCGAGCCGCGCATCGGTGTCGCGGTGAAGGCCGGCGACGATGCCAGCACCGCCGAACAGGTGATTGGCATGGCCGCGCAGGCCGCCCACGCGGCGCGCGACGAAGGCAACGTCATCGCCTGGTACGACGCGACCGTCAGTTCTCGCCTGGCCGAGCGGCTGCGCCTGGCCGGCCGCATCCACAGTGCGATCGACACCGAGTTCGAGCTGTATTACCAGCCGATCTGCCACGCCAGCGACGGCAGCCCGGCCGCGCTGGAAGCCCTGCTGCGCTGGCCCCAGGCCGATGGCAGTTTCATTCCGCCCGGCGAGTTCATCCAGCTGTGCGAAGACACCGGTCTGATTCTCGCCCTGGGCCGCTGGGTGATCCGCGCCGCGGCGCAGGCACAGCGGCAGCTGGTCGACGCGGGCTGGGACCTGCCGATCGCGGTGAATGTCTCGGCAGTGCAGTTCTTCAACAGCGACCTGGTGGCCGAGTTCACCCGCGCCAGCCACGAATTCGGGCTGGCCCGTGGTGCGCTGCAGGTCGAGCTGACCGAAAGCAGCCTGATGCGCAAGCCGGGCCAGGCCAAACAGACCATGCAGCGCCTGCACGAGCAGGGCATCTGCATTTCGCTGGATGATTTCGGCACCGGCTATTCCAACATGTCCTACCTGCAGCACCTGCCGCTGGACATCCTCAAGATCGACCGCAGCTTCGTCGCCGACGTGGAAACCAACCCGCGCAACGCCTCGATCTGCCGCGCGCTGCTGTCACTGGGGCACAGCATGGGGCTGACCATCATCGCCGAGGGCGTGGAAACCCCGGGCCAGCTGCAGTGGCTGGCCGCGCATGGCTGCGACCAGGTGCAGGGCTATCTGCTCGGCCGGCCGATGCCGTTGGCCAGGGTGATCGCGCAGCTGGATTCGGTGGAGGCCTAGCGCCGGGCGGTGTCTGGTGGCGGGGGCCGCGCGCCATCACGCCAGGGCGTCCACCAGGTAATCGATGAAACTGCGCACCTTAGGGGCCAGGTGGCTGCGGCTGGTGTATACCGCATGGATGCCGATGCCCGGCACCTGCCACTCGGGCAGGACGCGCTCCAGCCGCCCATCGGCGAGCGCGTCGGCGACCAGGAAATCCGGCTGCACGATGATGCCCATCCCGGCGATCGCGGCCTCGCGCAGCACATCGCCGTTGTTGGCACGCACACCGCCGTGCACGGGCACCGAGACCTCCCCGCGCGGACCGTGCAACTGCCATGCATCGCCGCCGGCCCAGTAGCTGTAGCTCAGGCACTCGTGCGCGGACAGGTCTTCCGGCTGCTGCGGGCGGCCGTGCGCGTCCAGGTACGACGGCGCGGCGCACAGGCTGATCTGTGCGTCGCCCAGCTTGCGCGCGATCAGGGCCGGGCTGGGCTGGCGGGTGATGCGGATGGCCACGTCATAGCCTTCTTCGACCATGTCCACCAAGCGGTCGGACAGCGACAGGTCCAGTTCCACCTGCGGGTAGCGCGCGCGGTAACCGGCCAGCAGCGGGCCCAGGCGGGCGATGCCATAGCTCACCGGCGCGTTGATCCGCAGCCGCCCCGAGGGCTCCAGCGCCTGCGCGCTGATGCCGGCTTCCAGCGCATCGAACTCGGCCAGCAGCCGCACGCACTCGGCGTAGTAGGCCGCGCCCGTGCTCGTGGGGCTCACGCGGCGGGTCGTACGGTTGAGCAGCCGGGTCGAGAGGCGCTTTTCCAGCGCCGCGATCTGCCGGGTCACCCCGGCGGTGGACAGGTCCAGGGCCTGCGCGGCGGCACTGAAGCCATTGCGCTCGACCACGGCGACAAACACACGCATGGCGTCCAGAGTGTCCATTGTTTCTTTTTCCGAAATAAACAGCGTCGATGCATCGTATTTATTGGCCGATCTGTCCGCAATACGCTGATCTGCAGATCGACCCGTTGGGTCCTGCCATTGGAGTCCGCGATGTCCCGCTTGCCGTCCCTTTATATCTCCCATGGCTCGCCGATGACCGCACTCCATCCCGGTCTGGTGGGCGAGCGCCTGGCCGCGCTGGCGGCGCGCCTGCCGCGCCCGCGCGCGATCGTGATGGCCTCGGCGCACTGGCTGACCCATCAGCCGGCGGTGGGTGGACATGCCCAGCCGCCCACCCTTCACGATTTCGGCGGTTTCCCGCAGGCACTGTTCGACCTGCAGTATCCGGCCCCGGGCGAGCCCGCGCTGGCGCAGGAGGTCGCGCAGCGGCTGGGCGCTGCCGGTCTGCCGGCCGCGATCGATCCGCAGCGCGGTCTCGATCACGGTGCATGGGTGCCGCTGCGGTTCCTGTATCCGCAGGCGGACATCCCGGTGGTGCCGCTGGCGATCCAGCCACTGCTCGGGCCGGCCCACCAGCTCGCGCTGGGGCGCGCGCTGGCGCCGCTGCGCGAGCAGGGCGTGCTGTTGATCGGCTCGGGCAGCATCACCCACAACCTGCACGATTGGCGCAGCTACGCGGATGGCAAGGAGGCGCCTTATGTGCGGCCCTTCATCGAATGGGTCGAGCAGCGCCTGGCCGCCGATGACAGCGCCGCGTTGATCGATTACCGCCGCCAGGCCCCGCACGCGGTGCAGGCGCACCCCAGCGACGAGCACCTGCAGCCGCTGCACTTCGCGATGGGCGCCGCCGGTGGCGAAGCGCTCGGTGCGCAGCGCATCGATGCCGGGATCGATGCCGGCTTCCTGGCGATGGACATCTATCGCTTCGATGGCGCCGACGCGCAGCAGCGCGCCGCATGAGGGGCCTGCTGTCCGCCGACTGAGCCTGCCGCGCCCCGCGCATTCGCGTGGCGGCGCACGTGTGGTACGTTTTTTCCTGTTTCCGGCGCCGGCTGTCCGCAGCCTCCCCCGCGCTGCTTACTGGAAAATGCATGCATACCATTGAAGTCGTTCTGGCGATGCTGGTGGCGGTGGTCGCCAGCGGCTACCTGGTCCGCGTATTGCCGTTGTCGCTGCCGTTGCCGCTGGTGCAGATCGGGCTGGGCGCGGTCATTGCCGGGGTGTTCAACCGCGGCCACGCGCTCGAGCCGGAGATGTTCTTCCTGCTGTTCCTGCCGCCGCTGCTGTTCCTGGATGGCTGGCGCATCCCCAAGCAGGGCCTGTTCCGCGACAAGGGCGTAATCCTGGAACTGGCCTTCGGGCTGGTCGTATTCACCGTGATCGGTGCCGGTTTCCTGATCCACTGGATGATCCCGGTGATGCCGCTGGCGGTGGCCTTCGCGCTGGCGGCGATCATCTCTCCGACCGACCCGGTGGCGGTCAGCTCGATCGCCTCGCGCGCGCCGATTCCCAAGCGGCTGATGCACATCCTGGAAGGCGAGTCGCTGCTCAACGATGCGTCCGGCCTGGTCTGTTTCCGCTTCGCGGTGGCGGCGGTGATGACCGGGACCTTCTCGCTGGCGAATGCCTCGCTGACCTTCCTGTGGGTGGCGGTGGCCGGACTGGCGATCGGCGTGGCGGTGACGCTGGGCGTGTCCACCTTCCAGCGCTGGCTGTGGCGGCGCTTCGGCGAGGAGCCGGGTGCGGCGCTGCTGGTCAACCTGCTGATCCCGTTCGCGGCCTACCTGCTGGCCGAAGAACTCAATGCGTCGGGCATTCTCTCGGCGGTCGCCGCGGGTGTCACGATGAGCTACGTGGAGCTTACCGGCCGCGTCTCGGGCAGCATGCGCGTGCAGCGCACGGCGGTCTGGAACATGCTGCAGTTCAGCTTCAACGGGATCATGTTCGTGCTGCTGGGCGAACAGTTGCCGGGCATCGTGGAACGCGCGATCAAGACCGTCAGCGAGAGCGGGCACCACAGTGCGTGGTGGCTGCTGGTCTATGTGGTGGTGATCAATCTGGCGCTGGTGCTGCTGCGCCTGGCCTGGGTGTGGCTGTCGCTGCGCTGGAGCCTGCTGCGTGCGCGCCATCGGGGCGAGGCCCGGCAGGGCACCTCCTGGCGGATCGTGGTGGCGACCTCGGTGGCGGGCGTGCGCGGTGCGATCACCCTGGCCGGCGTGCTGACCCTGCCGTTGTTCCTGCCCGACGGCAGTGCCTTCCCGGCACGCGACCTGGTGATCTTCCTGGCCGCGGCGGTGATCCTGATTTCGCTGGTCGGTGCCAGCATCGCGCTGCCGCGCCTGCTCAAAGGCCTGGAACTGCCCGCCGATTCGGGCGAGCGCAAGGAAGAGGACTTGGCCCGCAAGCTGGCCGCCAAGGCGGCGCTGGCCGGCGTGGAGCGCACGCGCCAGCAGCTGGTGCAGAACCAGACCACCGAGAACGTGCAGCTCTACAACGACGCCGCCTCGCGGGTCAGCCTGCTGTACCAGCGCAACCTGGAGAAGGAAGCCGGGCCGGATGCGGATCCGGAGAAGGTCAAGCGCATGGAGCAGGGCTATCGCCAGCTGCGCACCGCGGGGCTGACCGCCGAGCGTGAAGAGCTGTTCCGCCTGACCCGGCGGGGCAAGATCTCCGATGAGATCTCGCGCAGGCTGATCCGCAATCTGGATCTGCTGGAGACGCGGCAACGCGATTGAGGCCGCACCGTGCCACGGGTAGAGCCACCCCATGGGTGGCTGCCCTTCGTCCCTGACGCGAGGGTTCCAATGGGTCCGCGCAGCCACCCGTGGGGTGGCTCTACCCCGCCACACGTGGATCAGACGTCTCCGGCAGACGTGGGATCAGGCGTCCGGCTTCTGATCCAGGAAGTAGGCCACCACGGTGCCCTTGACCTTGATCGTCATCGGGTTGCCGCGGCGGTCGCGGGCCTTGCCGGCCTGCACGCGGATCCAGCCTTCGCTGACCGAATATTCTTCAACGTTGTCGCGCTCGACATCGTTGAAACGGATGCCCACGCCGCGCTCCAGCGCAGCGGCATCGTGGAAGGGGCTGGACGGGTTGATCGCCAGGTGATCGGGAGGGGTATCGCTCATGGTCACAGGATGCTGACGACCACCAAGGCCGTCTTCTGCCGCACAGGATAAACCGCAGCGGGCCCCGCGCCGAATTTCGCTTCCTGCCAACGCCCTTGCACGGCAGAATGCGCCCCTGTCTCCAGGATTACCGGCCATGCCCGACAACAGCGATTATTTCGACTTCGAAGAAGAAGAGCGCGATTTCGACGAGGACGATTTCGAGGCGCGGATCTGGAATCTGTTCGTGCTGATCAACCCGGGCGATGAAGAACTGGCGCTGCAGCAGTTCAACCGCTGGCGCGAGGCGCTGCTGGAAAGCGGCGAGGGCATCGATGAGGACGCCGACTGGCTGCCGCCGATGATGGCCGCGATTGCCTGGCAGTCCGGGTTCGAGGTGGAGCGGGGCGATGCCGATGCGCTGATGTCGGCGGTGAACGAGCTGTCCGCGCGCTGGAACCTGCAGATCGACTGGGGCGGCGACCTGGACGATGAGGACTTCGCGGCGGAGGTGGATGCGCCGATGTTGATGACCACCGCCCACGACCGCCTGCGCGAGCACAACTACGCGCTGTGGAGCGTGGATACCGGCAATGACACGCTGGCCGGCTGGATGGCGCTCAACCGCGATGACGATGCGATGCTGGCGCTGTGCTCGCTGCTGGGCGTGGAAGTACGGCCGGGCAGCGATCCGTTCTGAGGGCGCGATTGCGGCCTGCGCATGCCGACCCACGGTCGGCAGCTACGCCTGATACTGGCTTCTTGCGTTGGCGATCACGGCTTTGACCCGTTCGCGGTCCGTATGTCGTGAGATGGCCTGTGCGCCCAGGGCGATCGCCTGCAGGCGCAGCGGGGCGGGCACGTCGTAGTGCGCGCCGCTGCGGCGGTTCTGGAACGCCCGCCGTGGAATCCCGAGCTGCGCCGCCATGGCGTGCAGCTCGGGCAGGGTGTCGGCCATCAGATGCGCCCAGCGCTCGCCGCGCCAGGGATGTACCGCATCGTCGATATAGACCGTCACCGGATCGCCGTGGCTCAGGCCTGCGGCTTGTCGTCGCTGGCGGCCGGGGCGGCGTCGGCGGCGGCATCGGTGCCGGCCTCGTCTGCGACCTTGGCGTCGTCGCCGGCGTCGGCAGCGGTTTCGGCGTCTTCGCCTTCCTCGCCTTCCACACCTTCAAACTCGGAGACCAGCTGGGCCAGGTACTCGTCGGCGGTCTTGCCTTCGTCGGCGGCCAGGTCGTCGATCAGCTGCTGCAGCTGGGTCGAGTACTCCAGGTTGACCTTGCGGCCTTCCTTTTCCTGGACGTTGGACAGGTGCTTGAGCATGGCCAGCATCGGCACCGGGTTGTCGGCGTTGCCCATGGTCTGGCCGCCGATGGCCAGCAGCCACTCGGTGCCCTGCAGGCCGATCGCGGCGACGACCTGGCCTTCTTCGTTGGTCAGCACGGCATGGTTCTGCACCGGCTGCTGGGCGTTGAGGCGGTTGATCGGGCGCTTGGGCTGCTGCTTCTTGCGCTTGTCGCGCTTGGCCTTGGACTGCTTGGACATGGGTGCGGTCTATCTACAAAAGGAAAGACCCATTGTAGTGCCGGCCGCTGGCCGGCTCCACGGATTCCCTGAATTCCCTCTGCTGCCGCCTTCGTCGCACCCCTCAGGGCGCGACAGCCGGCGCGAGCGTCGCCTGGATATCGGCATCGGCAGCGGTGGGCGACAGGGCCACTTCCTGCCCGGCGCCGGCCAAGGCTGCCGCTTCGGCTGCCTTGGTCATCACCACGATGCTGATCCGGCGGTTGATCGGGTTGTCCGGCTGCGTGCGGTCGAACAGCACCGAGGAGGACAGCCCGACCACCCGGGTCACCTTGTCCTCGGTCATGCCGCCATCAAGCAGCGCCCGCCGGGCGGCATTGGCGCGGTCGGCGCTGAGCTCCCAGTTGCTGTAGCCGTGGGCCGCGTTGTAGGCGGTGGTGTCGGTATGGCCGGTGATGCTGATCCGGTTCGGCACGTGGTTGATGAACTGCGACAGCTCGCGAAGGATCGCGCGCGTGTAGGGCTTGAGCGAGGCACTGCCCATGTCGAACATCGGCCGGTTCTGCTTGTCCACGATCTGGATGCGCAGGCCTTCCGGGGTGAGGTCGAGCAGCAGCTGATCCTTGAACGGTTCCAGCGCCTGGCTCTTGCTGATCGCTTCTTCCAACTCCTGCTTGAGCGCTTCGAGCTGGCGTTTCTCGCGCTCGCGCTCGTCCTGCTGCGGCACGGGCCGGGAGGCCTG
Organism: Stenotrophomonas sp. RIT-551; assembly: GCF_026241915.1. Classification (NCBI taxonomy): domain Bacteria; kingdom Pseudomonadati; phylum Pseudomonadota; class Gammaproteobacteria; order Lysobacterales; family Lysobacteraceae; genus Stenotrophomonas; species Stenotrophomonas sp. RIT-551. The sequence goes on from NZ_JAPJIU010000021.1 coordinate 34,564, forward strand.
CTGGTTCTGGAAGGGATCGTTGCTGTTGCCGCGCGAGATGTCGGTGGCGCCGCCCAGCTTGATCATCGAGGTGCTGGCGCCGCCCGGTCCGGCCATGCCCGGGGCCGGGGTGGAGCTGCTGCCGGCCAGCGGGCTGGGGTTGCGGAAGTATTCGGAGATCGCCGCGCGCTCGGGCTTGCTGGTGGCGGCCATCAGCCACAGCACCAGGAAGAAGGCCATCATCGCGGTCACGAAGTCGGCGTAGGCCACTTTCCAGGCACCACCATGGTGCGCGGCATGACCGGCCTTCTTGACCCGGCGGACGATGACGGTGGGTTTGGTCTCGGCCATGGCGCTGCCTTACTTGACCGTCTTGAGGTGCTGTTCGAACTCGCTGAAGCCCGGGCGCACGTTGGACGGCAGGGTCTTGCGGGCGAATTCCAGGGCGATCTTCGGGTTGTAGCCGCGCAGGCAGGCCAGCAGGGCGGTCTTGACCGATTCGTAGATGCGTGCGTCCTGTTCGGCGCGCGCTTCCACGGCCGAGGCCAGCGGGCCGACGAAGCCATAGGCCAGCAGGATGCCCAGGAAGGTGCCGACCAGGGCGCCGGCGACGTGCGCGCCGACTTCCGTGATTTCCCCGCCGATCGAGCCCATGGTGATCACGATGCCCAGCACCGCGGCGACGATGCCGAAGCCGGGCAGGCCGTCGGCGACCTTGTTGAGCACCGCGGCCGGCTGCATCGCCTCGCCATGGTGCTTCTCCAGCTCCAGCTCCAGCAGCGGCTCCAGCTCGTGCGGCTCGATGTTGCTGCCGATCATCAGGCGCAGGCAGTCGGTGATGAAATCGACCAGGTGGTGGTCGGCCTGCACCTTGGGGTAGTTGGCGAAGATGCTGCTTTCGGCCGGGCGCTCGACGTGGTCCTCCAGCGCCATGAATCCTTCGCGGCGGGCCTTGTTGAGCAGCTCATACAGCAGGCTGAGGACGTCGATGTAGTCCTGCTGCTTGTAGCGTGGCCCCTTGAACACGCCCACGGTGGCCGCCAGGGTCTGCTTCACGGTTTTTACCGGCGTGCCGACCAGGAACGCACCCAGCGCCGCACCGCCGATGATCACCAGTTCATAGGGCTGCCACAGCGCGCCGAGTTTGCCGTGCGCCCCGACGTAACCGCCGAGCACGCTGAGGATGACGACGAGAAGTCCAACGATGATGAGCATGGGGCCGACGCGGGAAGGGGATACCTCCATGTCGGCCCCTTCACACCCTTTCTGAAGGGGGGCGTTCGCTCGACGTCACACTTTCCCGGATTCAGCCTGCCGGGCCAGCCTCGGCACCACCGCGTTGCAGCGGGTCCGGATAGGCCTGCCCATTGGGGGTGAACGACAACGAGACCGAGTTCAGGCAGTGGCGTTCATGGGTCGGCGGCGGGCCATCGGGGAAGACATGGCCGAGATGGCTGTCACACCGTGCACAGACGATTTCGGTGCGGACCATGCCATGGCTGGCATCGCGGATCTCGCGGACATGGGCCGGATCGAAGGGAGCAAAGAAGCTCGGCCAGCCGGTGCCGGAGTCGAATTTGGTGCTGGAGCGGAACAGCGGCAGGCCGCACAACCGGCAGCCGTAGACCCCGTCCTGCTTGTTGTCCAGGAACACCCCGCAGAACGGCGCCTCGGTGCCGTGGTGCAGCAGGACACGCTGCTCATCGGCGCTGAGGCCGGCCACCAGGGCTTGGCGCTGGGCGTCGGTAGGTGGGGACAGGTCAAAAGCCGTCATAAAGGTTCCCTATTGGCATGGCAGTTAGATTGGGCTCTTGCCTCTCAAGGTACAAGCCGGCGTTCATGGTGCTGATACCCGTGCAGGTGCATGGTGAAGACCTGAACCGCCGCCGGGAGATCACCATGTACCGCCCACGCCGCCTTGCCGCTGCCCTGCTGGCGTTGCTCCCA
>NZ_JAPJIU010000022.1:0-29045 GCF_026241915.1 Stenotrophomonas sp. RIT-551
GGTCGCGCTGAAGACCTTCGAAGACCTGGATTACTACTGCTCGGACAACCTGCCGATCGACCTGCTGCCGGATTTCGTGCGCAGCCTGCTGGGTGATCCGGGCCGCGAAGCGCCGCGCCGGCTGGCAGTCGGCATCGACGTGCGCGCGCAGAGCGATTTGACCCAGCTCTCGCACTGGCGCGAAGACGCCAAGGCCGCCGGCCTGGATGCGCAGCTGCTGTTTTTCGATGCCACCGATGAGACCCTGCTCAAGCGCTACGCCGACACCCGGCGCCGCCATCCGCTGAGCCAGCTGGGGCTGTCGCTGCCCGAAGCGATCGCCCGCGAGCGTGAACTCACCGCGCCGCTGCGCCGTGCCGCCGATGCGGTGATCGACACCAGCAGCCTCAACGTGCACCAGCTGCGCCGCAAGGTGGTCACCGAATTCGCGCTCGCCCACGGCAACAAGCTGTCGCTGCTGTTTGAATCGTTCGCCTACAAGCGCGGCGTCCCCGCCGAGGCCGACTTCGTGTTCGACGTGCGGGTCCTGCCCAATCCGCATTGGGACCCGGAGCTGCGCCCGCTCTCCGGCCGCGATGCCGGCGTGCGCGAGCACCTGGACGAGCAGCCCGACGTACAGCGCTACGCCGGCCAGCTGGTCGATTTCCTCGACACCTGGCTGCCACGGCTGGGCAATGACACCCGCAGCTATGTCACGGTCGCCTTCGGCTGCACCGGCGGCAAGCACCGCTCGGTCTACATGGCCGAGCGCATGGCCCGCCATGCCCGCGACCAGGGCTGGCCGGAAGTGGCCACGTTCCATCGCGAACTTGACTGAAAACGGCATCGCCGGCGGCCGCCGGCAAGTACCGGGGCCGGGCGTGGCGACATGCCTGGCCGACCCTCGACGCGGCGTCTCCCCATCGCCCTGTCCTGCGCCGACCCGGGACAGGTCATCGACACGCTGAACCGCGGAACACAGCAGTCTTTCACGCGTGCTATCGCCAATTCATGTCGACCTGTTAACGTTCGGCAATGACCTGTGGCATTCTCCTCGTAACTCATCCCGGTGTCGGCACGGCCCTGCTGGACGTGGCGACCCGTCTGCTGCGGCACCTGCCGCTGAAGACCGAAGCTTTCGAAGTACCGTTCGACGCAGATATGGACGTCCTGCTCCCGCTCGCCTCGGCCGCCTTGCGCCGGGTGGACAGTGGCCAGGGCGTGCTGATCCTGACCGACCTGTACGGCGCCAGCCCCAGCAATCTGGCCGGGCAACTGGCTCGTCTGGGCACCCCGGCACGCCGGGTTTCGGCGCTGAGCCTGCCGATGTTGATGCGGGTGATGAATTATCCGGAACAGGGACTGGATCAACTGCCTGCCACAGCCGCGGCAGGCACTCGCAATGGAGCGATTGTCGACGATGCTTGAACGTGAACTCACTGTTTCCAACCGCCTGGGCCTGCATGCCCGCGCCACTGCCAAGCTGGTGCAGGAGCTGGCGCCTTTCCGCTGCAACGTGACCATGGCCGCCAAGGGCCGTGAGATCAACGCCAAGAGCATCATGGGCGTCATGCTGCTGGCCGCCGGCCAGGGCACCCCGGTCACCGTGCGCATCGACGGCGAGGATGAAGCCGCCGCGATGGACGCGGTGGTGGCCCTGTTCGAACGGCGTTTCGACGAGGACAACTGAGCATGGGGGGGCAACCGCGACCGGGATCCTCCGCACCGGCCCGGACCGCGTCCGGGGCGATGCTGTTGTCCGGCCACGGTGCCTCGCGCGGCAACGCCCTGGGCCGCGCCCGGGTGCGCTTGCCGCACGCCCTGGAAGTGGCCGAGCAGCGCATTCCGCCAGCCAAGGTCGAGGCCGAACTGGAGCGCCTGCACGTGGCCGTGGAAGCGGCTCGCGGCGAAATGCACGATCTGCGCCAGCGCCTGCATGGCGCGCTCAACCAGGAAGTCGGCGAGTTCCTCGACCTGCATGCGCTGCTGCTGGATGACCCCGAACTGCTGTTCGGCCTGGACGAGCTGATCCGCAGTGGCCCCTACAGCGCCGGCTACGCGCTGCGCGTGCAGCGTGACCGCCTGGCCAAGGTCTTCGATGGCATGGACGATGCCTACCTGAAGAGCCGCATGGACGATCTGGACCATGTGATCGGGCGCATCCATGCCTTCCTGCAGAAGCGCCCGCCGGACGTCAAAGGCATGGCCGGCGAGATCCTGATCTGCGACAACATCGCCCCGTCCGAGCTGGCCCAGCTGCAGGCCCACGGGGTGGTCGGCATCATCACCGCCGGCGGCAGCGCGCTGTCGCACAGCGCGATCCTGGCGCGCAGCCTGCACCTGCCGTTGATTGTCAACGTGCCGAACGTGCTGCAGAAGGTCGCCGATGGCGACGTGCTGATCATGGATGGCAGCGACGGCACGGTGACCATCAACCCGCAGGCACCGGACCTGCGCGATTACCGCGTGCGGCTGCGCGAGCATGCGCGCGAACAGCGCGAACTCGGGCGCCTGCGCACCAAGCCCAGCCGCACCCGCGACAACGTCGACATCGCGCTGCTGGCCAACGCCGAATCCAGCGAAGACGTCACCCAGGCCCATGCGCTGGGCGCGCACGGGCTGGGCCTGTACCGCACCGAATTCCTGTTCCTGCAGCGCAACGAGCTGCCCGACGAGCAGGAGCAGTTCGAGACCTACCGCGATGCCGCGTTGGGCATGAGCGGACGGCCGGTCACCATCCGCACCCTGGACCTGGGCGCGGATAAGGCCGACCGCACCGGGCTGACCCTGAGCAACGAAGAGAACCCGGCGCTGGGCCTGCGCGGCGTGCGCCTGTCGCTGGCGCGGCCGAAGGTGGCCGACACCCAGCTGCGCGCGATCCTGCGCGCCTCGGCCTACGGCAAGCTGCGCATCCTCATCCCGATGGTCAGCACCCGCGAGGAGATCCTCGCCGTGCGCCGGCGCTTGGCCAAGCAGGCCGAGCTGCTGCGCGCCGAAGGCCACGAGGTGGCCGAACACATTCCGTTCGGCGCGATGATCGAAGTCCCGGCAGCGGCGATCGCGCTGGAGAGCTTCATCGATCTGGTCGACTTCCTCTCGATCGGCACCAACGACCTGGTCCAGTACCTGCTTGCCGCCGATCGCAACAACGAGGCGGTCGGCGAGCTGTATTCGCCGCTGCACCCGGCGGTGGTGCGCCTGCTGGCGCATATCCTGCGCACCGGCCAGGCCTACAACATCCCGGTGGCGGTGTGCGGCGAGATCGCCGGCGACCCGCTGATGACGCGTCTGCTGCTGGCGCTGGGGCTGACGGAATTCAGCCTGCACCCGGGCACCCTGCTGGAAGTGCGCCGCGCGGTGCGCGACAGCGACCTGTCCGTGCTGCAGGCGATGGCGCCCAAGCTGCTGCAGGCGCGCGACCGGCGTGGCATCGAACGCTGGATCGAAAAGGCCGGCCTGACGAATTGAAACATCGATTCAATTGCCACAACTCTATCTGGCTCCAAGGACGGACCATGAACTTCACCGTTCGATTTATTCTGCTGTTGTCGTCGCCACTCATCTCAAGTGTTGCGACGGCGCAGACCGTGGTTAAGTACATTCATACCGATGCGCTGGGCTCTTCAAGGCGAACTTCGCGTATATCGCGCCGAGGCCGCCTATCACGAGTCCCTCCAGCTCCGTTCCCCTGGGGCCTTTGGGAAGTGGGGACCGGCCGCGACGAAGGCGCCCTCCAATCCCAGGCCAGTGGGAGCGTAAAAACCTCCTGTCAGAACGGGGCATGCACCCCATGAAGCAGTTTGCCTTGCTATTGGTAGCAGCTTTCAGCGAACTGGCAGGCGCGAGCGCCTGTCATGTTGAATCAAGGGATGTGGAGGTGGATCAATTGAAGCGAACCCCTCTGGGCCAGAGCGTTGTCGTAGCAGGTTGCTATGAAGCAACGCGTCATGGCATTTCGATTCAGGATTGCAAGGAAGGTTTAGGCTCGGGCCTGTGGCTTGAATTATCGGATGAGTTAAGTCGGACGAGGGTCGCAGAAGAGTTCCGCGCCTCTGCGTTTCGCATGCCTGCAGTAACGAATGCTCCAGCACTGCACATCCGCGCTCGTGGCCAGCGGGTTTCACGCGACTCACATGTTGCTGGCGGAACCATTTTCCAAGCGATAGATCTGCTGTGTTTTGATGTCCTACCCTTGCCTGCCTCCCATCCAGCGCGGAAACGCGAGGGTCGCCGCAGCCGCGGAGCACCTGCCGGCGCGTGAACCGGTTCAATCGAGACGGCCATACGACGAGCCCCCCTATTCCGCGATCGATGCTGATGGACGCTGCACCTGCAAAGAAACAAGGAGTTTCAAGGATGCCACGTCTCAAAAATAAGCTGCTCCAAGCGTCAATGAATCGTGCGGAAGAGGAAGATGCGCACCGTGAAAGCACCCGCTGACGGGACGCTAACGATCTTTGCGAAGTCCATCCGGGCCGAGCCCGAGGTTCGTGCATTGTCAGACGCCAGTGGCGCCCAGTGGGTGCCGACCTCCCACCTGGTCATCCCGGTTCGAGTGACCGGATTTTTCGACGACAGCGATCTGGATGTTCCGGGAGGACAGAGACGCGTGGTCACGAAGCTTCATTGCTGTGATACTGAATCCGACTCGGCACAAGGGCGCTAATCGGGTCTCGCCCCGCCCTCCTAGATGGCATGCCATCAAGAATCGTCCCGGAACGTGGCAGGCTTAGTGCGCCCACGTGATGCGTGAGCCGGGGCAAATCAGCCGATGCAGCCCTGCTGGTGGCACCTCTCGGGCCGCCTGCACCTACCCTATTGACACACAAGCACGCGATAATGACGCGGTGACCACCGCCCATGCCGCATCCTCCACCGGATAGCGGCCTTTTTCTTTTTCCGCAGGAGCTGCGCATGGCCGAAGCCGTACGCCACGACAAGACGGCGCGCCAGCTGCGGCTGTTGTCCGATGCACTGGACAGCGGGCGGTTGGGGCCGGTCCGTCGGTTGGTCAATACCCTGGCGCCGGCGGAAATCGGCAACCTGCTCGAATCGCTGCCCCCGGGCAAGCGCGAGATTGTCTGGGGCCTGGTCGATCCGGAAGACGATGGCGAGGTGCTGGTCCACGTCGGCGAGGAAGTCCGCGAAAGCCTGCTGGCCGACATGGACCCGGACGAAATCATCGCCGCGGTCGAAGACCTGGACATCGATGACCTTGCCGACCTGGTCGAGGATCTGCCGGACACGGTCATCGACGAAGTCCTCAAGTCGATGGACCGCGAGAACCGCGAGCGGCTCGAGCAGGTGCTGTCCTATCCCGAGGACAGCGCCGGCCGCCTGATGAACCCGGACGTGGTGACCGTGCGCGCCGACGTCAACGTCGACGTGGTGCTGCGCTACCTGCGCCTGCGCGGCGAACTGCCCGACCACACCGATCACCTGTTCGTGGTCAGCCGCCGCCATCAGTACCTGGGCCGCCTCTCGCTGGCCGCGCTGGTGACGCATGAGGACAACACCCCGATCAACCGCCTGATCGATGACGAACAGCCGGCGATCGACGTCGGCGAGAGCGCCGATGAAGTCGCGCGCCAGTTCTCCGATCATGACTGGGTCTCCGCCCCGGTGGTGGACGACAACAACATCCTGCTCGGCCGCATCACCATCGATGACGTGGTCGACATCATCCGGTCGCAGGCCGAGCACCAGGCGCTGGGCGCCGCCGGTCTGGACGAAGAAGAAGACCTGTTCTCGCCGATCAAGCGCGCCGTGCGCGGCCGCGTGGTCTGGCTGGGCATCAACCTGTGCACCGCGTTCCTGGCGGCCAGCGTGATCGGCCAGTTCGAGCTGACCCTGCAGAAGGTGGTGGCGCTGGCCGTGCTGATGCCGATCGTGGCCGGCGTGGGCGGCAATGCGGCCGTGCAGGTGCTGACCCTGATGGTGCGCGGCATCGCCCTGGGCCAGGTCGGCCAGAGCAACGCGCGCATCCTGCTGTGGAAGGAATCGCGCGTCGCGCTGATCAACGGCACCCTGATCGGCACCGTGGTCGGCATCATCGCCTACCTCTGGTTCCACAGCTTCCTGCTGTCGCTGGTGATCACCCTGGCGCTGATCATCAACTTCTGCGCCGCGGCCCTGGCCGGCGTGCTGCTGCCGCTGCTGCTCAAGCGCATGAACGTCGACCCGGCCGTGGCCGGCACCGTGGTGGTCACCGCCGTCACCGACGTCATGGGCTTCTTCAGCTTCCTCGGCCTGGCCACCCTGATCCTGCTGCACTGACCCTGGACCCCGCATGGCCGTGACCCTCGACAATTATTTCGTCCCCGGTTGGCGCGACGCGACGTATACCTGCGCTGCCTGCGAATGGCGGGGCAGCGCGCGGCAGATGCCGATGGAACTGCACGAAGACGAAGCCCAGTTCGACTGCCCGCAGTGCGAGAACCCGATCCTGCTGGTGGTCCACCCCAGCCTGGCCCAGGTGCAGGCGGCAGCCGCCGAAGGCCACCCTGAAGCCGTCGAACAGCTCGACATCCTCGCCGCGGCGCCGCGCCCGGACTGATGCACTGCAAGATGCTCCGACACACTACCGGGCCTAGACTGAAATCGATTTCAGACAAGGCACGACAATGGCGCGACGTTGGAGTGGATGGCTGCTGTGGGCGGTGGCGATGATGACGGTGGCCGGATGCGCGAGCACGCCGGAAACATCCGGGGGCCAGTTCGTCGGCCGCGCGGTCAAGGTGGATGGGCAGACTGCGTATTACCAGGTGTTCGTGCCGCGCAACGCAGCGGCCTCACGCGGCGAACTGCCGGTGGTGCTGTTCCTGCACGGCTCCGGCGAACGGGGCCGCGACGGCCGCCGCCAGACCCAGGCCGGGCTCGGGCCATACCTGCGCCAGCACGCCTCCACCTTCCCCGCGCTGGTGGTGTTGCCGCAGACGCCGGATGACCAGGAGTGGTCGGGCGAGAACAACCGCATCGCGCTGGCTGCACTGGATGCCGCCATCGCCGAATTCGGTGCGGATCCACAGCGCCAGTACCTGACCGGGATGTCGATGGGCGGCTACGGCAGCTGGAACATCGCGCTGGCCGAACCGACCCGCTTCGCCGCCATCGTGCCGGTCTGCGGCGCGGTGCTGGCGCCGCGTGCAGTGCGCCCCACCCTGTTCGTGGAGGACGTCGCCCACGAGGCCGATCCGTACGCAGCCATCGCCCAGCGCCTGCGCAACGTCCCGATCTGGATGTTCCATGGCGCGCTGGACGACGTGGTGCCGCCGGAGGACGACCGCAAGCTGCACGCCGCGTTCCAGCAGGCCGGCGCGAAGGATGTGCGTTACACCGAGTATCCCGATGGCAACCACAACGCCTGGGACGCCACCTATGCCGATGCGGCGATGTGGGAGTGGCTGTTCGCGCAGAAGCGGTAATGGCATTTTCGGTAGTGCCGGCCGCTCACCCCAACAACGTTTCCAGCACCGCCATGCGCACGGCCACGCCGTTGGCGACCTGGCGCAGCACCCACGACTGCGGACCATCGGCCACCTCGTCGGTGACCTCCACGCCGCGGTTGATCGGGCCCGGGTGCAACACGGCGGCATCGGTGCCGGCGCGCTTGAGGCGCGTCGCATCCAGGCCGTACTGCGCGTGATACTGCTCCAGCGAGGGCACCAGGCCTTCTTCCATGCGCTCGCGCTGCAGGCGCAGCATCATCAGCGCATCGGCGCCTTCCAGCATCGCGTCGAAATCGTCGCCGACGATGCAGCCCTTCAGGGTGTCATCGTCCGGCAGCAGCGACTGCGGGCCGCATACGCGGATCTCGCCGACGCCCAGCGTGCGCAGGGCATGCAGGTCGGTGCGGGCCACGCGCGAGTGCTTCACGTCACCCACGATGATGACCTTCATCTTCGAGAAATCGCTGCCCTTGGCCTGGCGCAGGGTCAGCATGTCCAGCAGGCCCTGGGTCGGGTGCGAGCTGCGGCCGTCACCGGCGTTGACCAGGGCCGTGCCCTCGCCCGCCGCGGCGGCCAGCGCCGCCACCGCACCATCATCGGGATGACGCACCACGAAGCCGCGCACGCCCATCGCTTCCAGGTTCTTGAGCGTGTCGCAGGCGGTCTCGCCCTTGCGGGTGGACGAGGTGGAGGCATCGAAGTTCAGCACGTCCGCGCCCAGCCGCTGCGCGGCCAGCTGGAACGAGCTGCGGGTGCGCGTGGAGGGTTCGAAGAACAGCGTGCAGACCGCCGAGCCGCCCAGCACGTGGCGCTTGTTGCCCACCCGCCCGACGGCCGCATCGCGGATCTGGCCGGCGCGGTCGAGCAGCTGCAGCAGGGTTTCGCGGGGCAGACCTTCCAGGGTCAGCAGGTGGCGCAGGCGTCCATCGGAATCGAGTTGCGAGGCGGTCATGGGCAGGGTCTGAGGGTCAGGAAACGGGGGTGGCGTCATCCGGGCAGGAGAGCCAGCGTTCGATGATCACCGCCGCAGCCACTGCATCCAGGGCGGCGGCGTCGCGGCGGCGTTTGCGGCCTTCGGCGCGCTCGACCGCGAACCGGCGCGCGGCCTCGACCGAGCTGGAGCGCTCGTCGACCAGCACCACCGGCAGTTTGAAACGTTCCCGCAGCTGGCGGGCAAAGCCCTGCGCGCGCTTGCGGTTGGGCTGGTCCTGGCCATCCAGGGTGAGCGGATCGCCCACCACCAGGCCATCCGGCCGCCACTCTTTGATCAGGCGCTCCACGGCGGTCCAATCCGGCCCGTTGCCATGTACATCGACCACCGCGATCGCACGCGCATGGGTGCCGAACGAGCTGCCGATGGCCACGCCGATCCGGCGCGAGCCGACATCGAAACCGAGCACCGTGCCATCACGGCGGATCGTCGGCGGTGCGGCCGCGGCGGGCGCTGGCGTGGCCGGCTCAGACATGGCCGCTGTAATCGGTGAGGCGGAACAGGTCCACGCCGATGCGCGCGGCCGCGCCCTGCCAGCGCTCGTCCAGCGGCGTGCTGAACAGCAGTTCGGCATCGGCCGGCACGGCCAGCCAGCTGTTTTCGGCGATTTCCGTTTCCAGCTGCCCCTCGCTCCAGCCGGCACAGCCCAGGGTGACCAGCGCATTGCGCGGGCCTTCGCCGCGCGCCATGGCTTCGAGGATGTCGCGCGAGGTGGTGAGGAAGACGCCCTCGCCCACGGCCAGGCTGGAATCCCAGCTGCGCGCATCATCGTGGATCACGAAGCCACGCTCCGGGTGCACCGGGCCGCCGTTGAGCACGACCTGGCCACGCAGGGTGTCACTGGTGGTCGTGATCTCCATCTGGGCCAGCACCTCGCCGAGGGTGTACTCGGAGGGCTGGTTGACCAGCACGCCCATCGCGCCGTTCTCGTCGTGCTGGCAGATCAGCGCCACGGTACGGGCAAAGGTGGGGTCGGTCAGCGACGGCAGCGCGACCAGCAGGTGGTGGGCAAGCGAAGTGGACAGTTCAGACATGGCCCCATTCTAGCCGCTGGCCGTGATGTGCGCTTTCGCGCTGACATAATGCAGGCCTGCGCGCGTGCCCCCGGCCCGCGCGCCTGATCCGCCATCGCAAGGAGCTGCACGTGTCCGGTTATTGCCTCATCGCCCCCGGCCATCCGGTCCACGGCCACTACCATGACCACGAGTACGGCTTCCCGCAGCGCGAAGAGCGCGAGCTGTTCGAGCGCCTGATCCTGGAGATCAACCAGGCCGGCCTGAGCTGGGAGACCATCCTGAAGAAGCGCGAGGGCTTCCGCGCAGCTTATGACGGCTTCGACGTGGACACCGTGGCCGCCTATGGCGAGCGCGATATCGAGCGCCTGCTCAACGATGCCCGGATCATCCGCAACCGGCTCAAGGTGCACGCGGCCGTCCACAATGCCCAGGTGATCCAGCAGCTGCGGGCCAGCCACGGCAGCTTCGCCGGGTGGCTGGATGCCCACCATCCGCTGGACAAGGCGGCCTGGGTGAAGCTGTTCAAGAAGACCTTCCGCTTCACCGGCGGGGAGATCACCGGCGAGTTCCTGATGAGCCTGGGCTACCTGCCCGGCGCGCACAGCCCGGACTGCCCGGTGTTCAAGCGCATCGACACGCTCAAGCCGGCCTGGCGCCAGGCGTGACGCACCCCGTCGTGCGGGTTGCGCGGCTCGCTGCCCTGAGCCTGCCCCCGCTGGCTGCCGCAAGCGACCTGGACACCGTGCCGGAGCGCCTAACGCGATGGCGACTACTACGGCGACACCCTGCTGCTGAACCGGCCGCTGTCGGTTGACCCGCGCGAGCGCAGCCCGGCGGTGCAGTTGCAGGTGCGCTACGGCCGCGAGCACTGGCTGGCCGACCCGGTGATGCATGTCAATGGCGAACCGCTGGATGCCGATGCCGCGGCGATCGCAGCGGACCGGCGCCTGCTCAAGCACATCGACCGCCTGCTGGCCGCCCTGACCATCGATGGTGACGGCGTCGCACACGTCGGCGGCGACGCTGGACCTGCGCAGCCGCCGCTGGGTCTCCGGCGTGACCGTCGTGCCGGTGCCGCCGCAGGGTGAGTAACCGGCGTCAGACGCCCATGTAGCGGCCCGGGCGGTGGTTGAACATCAGCACCAGGCTGAGCACCACCGCACCGATCGCCGAGTACATCACCTTGGAGGGGGACAGTACCGAGAACGCCACGCACATCAGCAGCGTGTCGAACGACATCTGCACCTTGCCGGCGCTCCAGCCCCGCGTGCGCTGCAGGTACACCGCCAGGATGCCGATGCCCCCCAGGCTGGCCCGGTGGCGGATGTAGAACAGGATGCCCAGGCCGGCCAGGGCGCCGCCGACGATCGCCGAGTACAGCGAGCTCATGTGGGCGAAGTCGGCCCAGCGCGGCAGCAGGTCGGTCAGCACGCCGCAGGCGGTTACCGCCGCGAAGGTCTTCAGGGTGAATTCCCAGCCCATGCGCCGCACGGCCACCCAGTAGAAAGGGAGGTTGACCAGCACGAACACCAGGCCGAAGTTCCAGCCGAAGGCGTAGTGGGCCAGGAAGGCCAGCCCGGCCATGCCGCCGATCATCAGCCCACCCTTGGCGAAGATGGCCAGGCCCAGCGACGCCACCAGCGTGGCCAGGATCATGCCCTGCACGTCCTCGGCCACGGAATGGCGCAGGGCTTTCTCGTCGGCCACGGTGCCGGCGCTGTCGGGGGGCGGGGTCAGCGGGCCTGCGGTGACCAGGTGGCCGTCAGCGTCGTCGCACGGCGCGGGGCCATGGGATTCAAGGGACATGGGGGTGGGGGTGTGGCGTGGGGAGCGGTATTAGACACGATCGGCGTGACAGTTGCTGGTGAAATTGATTCAGCCGCCGCCGGCGGAGGTGCCGGGCCACCGACGCCGGACCGACATCCGCCGTTCATCCCCGCTGAACACCCCCCAGCCGCAGCATGTGCGGGTACCCCGCTGTGCCCTCCCCTCCCTCAGGAGTTCCGTGCCATGCCCTACGTCACCACCGCCGACAACACCGAGATCTTCTACAAGGACTGGGGCAAGGGTCAGCCCCTTGTGTTCCATCACGGCTGGCCGCTCAGCGCCGATGACTGGGATAGCCAGCTGCAGTTCTTCCTGCTGCAGGGCTATCGCGTGATCGCGCACGACCGCCGCGGCCATGGCCGCTCCTCGCAGACCAGCGGCGGGCACGAGATGGACACCTACGCTGCCGACGTCAATGCGCTGGCCGATCACCTGGACCTGCGCGATGCGATCCACATCGGGCATTCCACCGGCGGTGGCGAAGTCGCGCACTACGTCGCGCAGGCCAAGCCCGGGCGCGTGGCCAAGGCGGTGCTGATCGGTGCGGTGCCACCGATCATGGTCAAGAGCGAGGCCAACCCCGGCGGCACGCCGAAGGAGGTCTTCGACGGCTTCCGGCAGGCACTGGTCGCGGGTCGTGCGGCGTTCTACCGCGACGTGCCGATTCCGTTCTACGGGTTCAACCGCGACGGCACGCCGCCGCAACAGGGCATCGTCGACAACTGGTGGCGGCAGGGGATGATGGGCGCGATCAACGCGCACTACGACTGCATCAAGGCCTTCTCGGAAACCGACTTCACAGACGACCTGAAAAAGATCGACGTGCCGGTGCTGGTGATGCACGGCGACGACGACCAGATCGTGCCGATCGCCGATTCGGCGGAGCTGGCCATCAAGCTGCTCAGGCACGGCACGCTGAAGGTCTACAAAGGCTACCCACATGGCATGTGCACCACCCATGCGGACGTGATCAACGCGGATCTGTTGGCGTTCATTCGCGGGTGAGGTGTGTGCCGACCAACGGTCGGCACCTACCCGAATGTGTGGGACGGTATCGCGCGTGCCGATCCTGGCTGCGTTGGCCGGTGTCGTGCGCCCCGCGCCCCGCTCAGCGCGCGACCAGCTTCTGCCGCTCGGCGTTGTAGCGATCCCCGACGATGGCGATGCTGTCCAGCGCCGCACTTATCTGCTGCAGGTCGGCCTCACTCAGCACCACCGCAGCCGCGCCCAGATTCTCGGTCAGGCGATGCAGCCTGGTCGTGCCGGGAATCGGCACGATCCACGGTTTGCGCGCCAGCAGCCAGGCCAAGGCGATCTGGGCCGGCGTGGCCCCCTTGTCGGCGGCTATCGCGCTGATGCGGTCCACCAGCACCTGATTGGCCTGGCGGGCTTCGGCCGCAAACCGCGGCACGCTGTTGCGGAAGTCATCGGCCGCGAACTGCGTATCCACGTTGATCGCACCGGTCAGGAAGCCCTTGCCAAGCGGGCTGAACGGCACGAAGCCGATACCCAGTTCTTCCAGCACCGGCAGCACGGCCTGTTCCGGCTCGCGCCACCACAGGGAATACTCGCTCTGCAGCGCCGCCACCGGCTGCACGGCGTGCGCCCGGCGGATGGCATCGACGCCGGCCTCGGACAACCCGAAGTGCTTCACCTTGCCCTCGGCGATCAGGTCCTTGACCGTACCGGCCACGTCCTCGATCGGCACATTCGGATCGACCCGGTGCTGGTAGAACAGGTCGATGCGGTCGGTCTTCAAACGCGACAGGCTGGCCTCGGCCACCGCGCGGATGCGCTCGGGACGGCTGTCCAGGCCGGCGTCGGCGTGG
This sequence comes from Stenotrophomonas sp. RIT-551, assembly GCF_026241915.1. Classification (NCBI taxonomy): domain Bacteria; kingdom Pseudomonadati; phylum Pseudomonadota; class Gammaproteobacteria; order Lysobacterales; family Lysobacteraceae; genus Stenotrophomonas; species Stenotrophomonas sp. RIT-551. The sequence continues at coordinate 13,091 of NZ_JAPJIU010000022.1, forward strand.
CCATCCTTGAAGCCGAACTTGGTGGCGATCACCAGCTGGTCACGGAACGGCGTCAGCGCTTCGCCCAGCAGTTCCTCGTTGAGGAACGGCCCATAGGCTTCGGCCGTATCAAAGAAGGTGACCCCCTGCTCGACCGCCGCGCGCAGCAAGGCGATCGCCTCGGTACGGTCGGTGGCCGGGCCATAGCCGTAGCTCAGCCCCATGCAGCCCAGCCCGAGGGCCGAAACCCGCAGGCCGCTGCGGCCCAGTTCACGTGTCTGCATGGTGGTACTCCTGCCGGTGGGACCGGCGTCATGGGGGAGTGCCACCATAGCCCTGCCGGCTGCCGGGATTGGAGGGTGTGGAGCGCTGTCGGTCATGAGCGTGGCTAATCAATCCATGCACGAGGCAGATACGCATCATCCCGGTAGCGTGCAGGTGACCTTTTCAGCCTTGATCGTGATGCATCGGCGCTGCTGCAGCTGTTGGATCCAAGGTCTTCAGCTGCACGTGCTCGTCGTCGATCAGGATCGGTTGCGCACTGCCACCATCATCCAGCCCTCAGGAAACGCCATCGCCGCGCAGGGTGCCAACCACCGTGAGCAGCAGGAAGAGACCGCCCACGACCACCGCAAGGATGTGCCACACCCCGAAGCGGTCCAGCGCCCGCGTATCCATGCCTTCGTCACGATGGTAGCGCCGCAGGAGGCTGTTGACCGGCAACAGCGGGACGAAGGTGAACAGCGCGACCAGCCACATGGGATCGGGCAGTCGGCTGGCCACATACAGCAGGAAGTAGGCCACGCCCAGCAGGCCCGGTGCGATCGCCAGCGTGCGGCGGCGATTGGCGGCCACATCGCGCAGGTCGCTGAAGCACAGGAACGACCAGAGCGGTGAGAACCACGCGCGCGCCCACGGCCACTGATCTCCACCGGTTTCGCGCTTGATCGCGCGCCAGTTGCGCCAGAACCAGTACACCGGATAGAGACCCAGCGTGGCCAGCGACAACGCCACGATCTTCAGCGTGGGTGGTGCGTAGTACGTTGCGACGCCGTTGGTGGCGAAAGTCGCCGCCGGCAGTGCGGAAGACGCCGCCGGCGCGCGGTACGGATCGTGCATGTCCATATGCCCATCACCTGATACGTTGATACCGGCGAGGTGCCGGCGCCCCCTGCATCGCGGTGGCCCGCGACGGCGAGACTATCGCAGAGCCGCGCCGGCTTTTACAGCCCCCGCTCAGCGGATCTCGGAGATCTCCACCCCGTCCAGCCCCTGCGACAGCGTGCGTGCGTCGCCGCCCTGCGAGAGCTTGATGCGCAGGCGCACTTCATTCTGCGAATCGGCGTAGCGCAGGGCGTCTTCGTAGCTGATCTCGCCGGCCTGGTACAGCTCGAACAGGCTCTGGTCGAAGGTGCGCATGCCCAGCTGGACCGAGTCCTTCATCACTTCCTTGAGCTTGTGGATCTCACCGTCGCGGATGTAATCCTGCACCAGCGGCGTACCCAGCATGATTTCCATCGCGACCTTGCGCGTCTTGCCGTCCGGCGAGGGGATCAGCTGCTGGGCGACCACGCCCTTGAGGTTCAGCGAGAGATCCATCAGCAGCTGGTTGCGACGGTCTTCCGGGAAGAAGTTGATGATGCGGTCCATCGCCTGGTTGGCGTTGTTGGCGTGCAGGGTGCACAGCACCAGGTGGCCGGTCTCAGCAAAGGCGATGGCGTGGTCCATGCCCTCGCGGGTGCGCACCTCGCCGATCATGATCACGTCCGGGGCCTGGCGCAGGGTGTTCTTCAGCGCCGCCTCCCAGCTGTCGGTATCGATGCCGACTTCGCGCTGGGTGATGATGCAGCCTTCGTGCTTGTGCACGAATTCGATCGGGTCTTCGATGGTGATGATATGGCCGGTCGAGTTGTGGTTGCGGTAGCCGATCATCGCCGCCAGCGAGGTCGATTTACCGGTACCGGTCGCACCGACGAACAGGATGATGCCGCGCTTGGTCATCGCCAGCGTCTTGACGATCGGCGGCAGGCTCAGCTCTTCCACGGTGGGAATGCGCGTTTCGATCCGGCGCAGCACCATGCCGACCTGGTTGCGCTGGTAGAAGCAGCTCACGCGGAAGCGGCCGACACCGGACAGGCCGATGGCGAAGTTGCATTCGTGGGTCTTTTCGAACTCTTCGCGCTGCGCCGGCGTCATCACGTTCAACACCAGGTCGCGGCTCTGCTGCGGCGTCAACGGTGTCTGGGTGATCGGCGAGATCTTGCCGTTGACCTTGATCGCCGGCGGCATGCCCGCGGTGATGAACAGGTCCGAGGCCTTCTGGTGCGCCATCAGCTTGAGGAACGAGGTGAAGTCGATGGTGGTGGTGCTCATCGCGGTGTACTCCGGAGGTTTTCAGGAGCCGGCCAGCGGCCGGCACTACCACTATTCGAAAATCCGCTTGTCCTTGGCGTACTCGCGTGCCTGGTTGCGGGTGATCAGGCTGCGCTTGACCAGGTCCTGCAGGTGCTGGTCCAGGGTCATCATGCCCATCTGCTGGCCGGTCTGGATCGCCGAGTACATCTGCGCGACCTTGTCTTCGCGGATCAGGTTGCGGATGGCCGGCGTGCCGACCATGATTTCCCACGCAGCCGTACGCCCACCACCGACCTTCTTCAGCAGGGCCTGGGAGATCACCGCGCGCAGCGACTCGGACAGCATCGAGCGCACCATCGGCTTTTCGCCGGCGGGGAACACGTCGATGATGCGGTCGATGGTCTTGGCGGCCGAGCTGGTGTGCAGCGTGCCGAATACCAGGTGGCCCGTTTCCGCGGCGGTCAGCGCCAGCCGGATCGTTTCCAGATCGCGCAGTTCGCCGACCAGGATGATGTCCGGATCCTCACGCAGTGCCGAACGCAGCGCTTCATTGAAGCCGTGCGTATCGCGATGCACTTCGCGCTGGTTGATCAGGCACTTCTGCGAGGTGTGCACGAATTCGATCGGATCCTCGACGGTGAGGATGTGGCCGTATTCGTTCTTGTTGATGTGGTCGATCATCGCCGCCAGCGTGGTCGACTTGCCCGAACCGGTCGGGCCGGTGACCAGGATCAGCCCCTGCGGCTGATCGATCAGCTCACGGAAGATCGGCGGGCAGGCCAGGTCTTCCAGGGTGAGCACCTCGGAGGGAATGGTACGGAACACCGCACCCGCACCGCGGTTCTGGTTGAAGGCGTTGACACGAAAGCGCGCCAGCGAGGGAATCTCGAACGAGAAATCGACCTCGAGGAACTCTTCGTAATCACGACGCTGCTTGTCCGACATGATGTCGTACACCAGCGCGTGGACCTGCTTGTGGTCCAGGGCCGGAATATTGATGCGACGGACATCGCCGTCAACGCGGATCATCGGCGGCAGGCCGGCCGACAGATGAAGATCCGACGCTTTGTTCTTTACGGAAAACGCCAACAGTTCGGCGATATCCATGCGCTGCTACTCCCCATGACTGCTGCGACTGGAAGGTTCTTTCCCCGGGCGGCAGTATAGAGCGAGATGTGCACAATACGCGCCAGCCCCTGATCCACCGGACCCGCCGTGACCCCCCAGCCTCTGCCCACCCTCCTGACGAACCTGCACAACGCGGCCGCGGCCGCCGGGCGGCCAGATCCGGTCCTGCTGGCGGTCTCCAAGACCCAGCCGGCCGAGGCCGTACAGGCCCTGGCCGCGCAGGGCCAGCGCGCTTTCGGCGAGAACTACGTGCAGGAGGCGGTCGCCAAGATCGAGGCACTGGCATCGCTGGGCCTGGAGTGGCACCTGATCGGTCACCTGCAGTCGAACAAGGCCGAACTCGCCGCCCGTCATTTCGACTGGGTGCAGAGCGTGGACCGCCTCAAGCTGGTCACCGCATTGGCCGCGCATCGCCCGGCCGGCCAGCCGCCGCTGAACGTGCTGATCCAGGTCAACATCGACGACGAAGACAGCAAGCACGGCTGCGCGCCGGAGGACATCGATGCCCTCGCCACCGCCATCGCTGCCGCGCCGCAGTTGCGCCTGCGCGGGCTGATGGCGATCCCGGCCCCGTGGCCTGACGCTGAACGCCGGCAGGCCGCTTTCACCCGCATGGCCACGTTGTTTGCCAAGCTGGCGGCAGCGCACCCGCAGGTGGATACGCTGTCGATGGGCATGAGCAGCGATTACCCTGAGGCCATCGCCCATGGCGCCACCCTGGTCCGCGTCGGCACCGCGCTGTTCGGTGCACGCCCGCGACCGGCCTGAGCGCCCCGCCCGTTCCAAGGAGAGTTCATGAGTACGTCCCCCATCACCTTCATCGGCGGCGGCAACATGGCCCGCAGCCTGATCGCCGGCCTGGTCCGCCAGGGCGTGGCCCCGGCCAGCATCCATGTCGCCGAGCCGGTGACCGAGCTGCGTGACGCGCTCACGGCCGAATTCGGCGTCAGGACCTACGCCAGCGCGACCGAAGCTGCCGCACAGGGCACCGTGTGGGTGCTGGCGGTCAAGCCGCAGGTGCTGCGCGATGTCTGCGCCTCGCTCACCGCCGTCGCCCACGGCAAGCAACCGCTGGTGGTCTCCATCGCCGCTGGCATCACCAGCAGCCAGCTGGACCGTTGGCTGGGCGGCGGCCACGCCGTGGTCCGTGCGATGCCCAACACGCCCGCCCTGCTCGGCGCCGGTGTCACCGGCCTGTTCGCCACTGCCACGGTCAGCGCCGCGCAACGCGCCCAGGCCGATACCGTGCTGGCCACGGCAGGGCGCACCGTGTGGATCGACGACGAAGCGCGCATGGATGCCGTTACTGCGGTCTCCGGCAGCGGCCCGGCATACGTGTTCCTGCTGGCCGAAGCGATGGAGGCGGCTGGGATCGCGCAAGGCCTGCCGGCCGAGGCGGCCCGCACGCTGGTGGTGCAGACCCTGCTCGGTGCCTCGCGCATGTTGGATGAATCCGGCGAAGCGCCGGCCGAACTGCGTCGCCGGGTGACCTCGCCGAACGGCACGACCCAGGCGGCGATCGAAAGTTTCCAAGGCGATGGCTTCGAGGCGATCGTGGCGCGCGCGATCGACGCGGCGACCACGCGCGGGCAGGCATTGTCGGCGGCGAATGACTGACGACCAAGCGTCGCTACGCATGGCGTGGCGTTACCTTGGCCGCCCCCTGACCGGGTAGAGCCACCCCATGGGTGGCTGGCCCGCGATGCGGGAACAAGAAGCAGCCACGCGTGGCGTGGCTCTACCCTACGTTTACGGGAGACATGCACATGAAGATCCTGCTTGTCGGTGCCAGCGGCACCTTGGGCCAGGCGGTCGCCAGTACGCTCGGCGTGCACCACGAACTGATCCGCGCCGGCCGCCACGGCGGCGACGTGCAGGTGGATCTCACCGACGACGCCAGCGTGCAGGCGCTGTTCGAGAAGGTGGGCAAGGTCGACGCGGTGATCGCCACCACCGGCCAGGTCCACTTCGGTCCACTGGCCCAGATGCGGCCGGCCGACTTCAACCTGGGGCTGCAGGACAAACTGCTGGGCCAGGTGCGGCTGAGCCTGGCCGCCCAGCATCACCTCAACACCGGCGGCTCGATCACCCTGACCAGCGGCATCATCAGCGCCCAGCCGATCCGCGACGGCGCCAACGCCACGGCAGCCAACGCCGCGCTCGAAGGTTTCGTGCGCGCCGCAGCCTGCGAGCTGCTGCCGCGTGGGCTGCGCATCAATGCAGTCAGCCCGAACGTGCTGGCCGAATCGATGGACGACTACGGCGCCTACTTCCCGGGCTTTGAACCGGTGACGGCGCAGCGCGCGTCGCTGGCCTACCAGCGCAGCGTGGAAGGCATCCAGAGCGGGCAGGTGTTCACCGTCTGGTGAGGGCAGCCGGCCAGCGGCCGGCACTACGGATGGCAAGCGGCGCCCCGCCGGCCGCTGGCCGGCTCTACTCCCAGCGGCGCGGGCCGTCGCCCTGATCGCCCAGCGTGTCGCCGGGATTGGTCAGGCGGCAGCGTTTCAACGAGAGGCAGCCGCAGCCGATGCAGTCGGTGAGCTGGTCGCGCAGCAGCAGCAACTGCTCGATGCGCTGGTCCAGCTCACTGCGCCACAGCGCCGACATCCTGGCCCACTCGGCCTTGGTCGGTGTTTTGTTCTCCGGCAGGGCGGCAAAAGCGGTCGCCACCGCCTCCAGCGGCATCCCGACCCGCTGGGCGACCCGGATCACTGCCAGCCGGCGCAGCACGTCGCGCGCGAAGCGGCGCTGGTTGCCGGCGGTGCGCAGGCTGCGGATCAGGCCCTTGCGCTCGTAGAAATGCAACGCCGAGACGGCCACGCCGCTCCGTTTGGCGACTTCGCCTACACTCAGTTCCTGCGCGATCACTGCTTGACCTCAACCTTGGTTCAGGTGGCATCCTGCGCGCCGCCGGAGTGCACTGCAACCCCGGCCCTCCCCCCGATGTCTGGAATCCGCATGTCCGCTGACGCCTCCACTCCGCCCGCCACCGTTCCGGTGGAGGATGCCCCGATCCCCTCGATCCTGTCGCCGGCCTACCGGGCGACCACCATCGGCATGGTCGCGCTGGTCTCGCTGCATGCCTTCGAAGCGCTGGCAGTGGCCGCGGCGATGCCGACCGTTGCCCATGACCTGGACGGTCTGCGCCTGTACGCGCTGGCGTTCGGCGGCACCCTGGCCACCAGCGTGATCGGGATGACGCTGTCCGGCCGCTGGAGCGACCAGCGTGGCCCGGCACGGCCGCTGTGGCTGGGCCTGGCCTGCTTCGTTGCCGGCCTGCTGGTGGCCGGCTTCGCCCAGCACATGCCGGTGCTGGTGCTCGGGCGGCTGATGCAGGGCCTGGGGGCCGGCGCGATCTCCGTGGCGCTGTATGTGCTGGTCGGGCGTTCGTTCCCCGAACCGATGCGGCCGCGCGTGTTCGCCGCCTTCTCGGCCGGCTGGGTGGTGCCCTCGCTGGTCGGCCCCAGCATCAGCGGCCTGATCGTGCAGCACCTGGGCTGGCGCTGGGTGTTCCTGATCGTGCCGCTGCTGGCCATCCCGGCGGCACTGCTGCTGCGCCCGGCCCTGCGCCAGGTGGGCACGGTCGCCACCGGCACCAGCAGCCGCAACGTGGTGCCCTGGGCGGTAGGGGCCGCCTTCGGCGCGCTGGCGCTGTACATCGGCGGCCAGCAGCAGGGATGGCTCGCCGTGGCGCTGCTGGCGCCCGCCCTCGCCCTGCTCGCCCTGTGCAGCTGGAAGCTGCTGCCGACCGGCACGCTGCGCCTGCGCCGCGGCCTGCCCAGCGTGATCGCCCTGCGCGGGATCGCGGCCTCGGCCTTCTTCGGCTGCGAAGCCTTCCTGCCGCTGCTGCTGCAGCGCGAGCGCGGGTTGACGCCGGTCTTGGCCGGCGTGGCACTGAGCCTGGGGGCGCTGGGCTGGTTCTCCGGCTCCTGGCTGCAGGGCCACCAGCAGCGTGGCTGGTCGCGCCGGCAACTGCTGCAGGCCGGTGCCTTGTTGATGTGCACGGGCATCCTGGCCACCTCGCTGGCGATCCAGCCGGGCGTGCCGCTGTGGACGGCCATGGCCGGCTGGGTGCTGACCGGGCTGGGCATGGGGCTGATCTATCCCAGCCTGTCGGTGCTGACCCTGTCACTCTCCCCGCCGGCGCAGCAGGGCGGCAATACCTCCGCCCTGCAGCTCAGCGAGGCCCTCGGCGTGGCGACCACGTTGGCCGTCTCCGGCTCGCTGTTCGCGCTGTTCCTGGAGGGCCGGGAGACGCTGGGCTACCTGCTCACCTTCGCGATCATGCTGGTGCTGGCCATGCTCAGCGTGGTGGTGGCGCGGCGCATCTGAAGCAGGAGATGCCACGCAGCCTCACGGATGCGTGTCGCCAACCTCTTTGAGATCCTCGCGCAGGATGCGGCGGATCTCCAGCACGGCCTGCGGGGTCTCCTGCACGCTATGCCCGGAGATGATGACCTTCTCCGACACCGCGCCATCCAGGTGCGCGCTCCAGTACGGCACCAGGCCATCATCGGACTGCTGCAACGGCACCTCCGGTTTGCGCTGGGCGATGATCGAGTGGTACTTCAGCCCCGGCGTGATCGGCAGCGCGCCAGCGGCCTTCACGAACGGATCGCTGGCCTTGAGGTTGTCGATGCTGTTGGGAATCTGCAGCTTGGTCGTGCTGTTGGCCGATTCGGATTCCTGCAGGGTCAGGAATACATCCTCGAACTTGCCCAGGATCGTGATCGGCAGGCGCACCAGCCGGCCGATCAGGCGCCCCAGCCGATTGCCCGCGATGTCCGTGCCCTTGTGCGGGGCCGCGATGAAGATCACCCGCTCCACGTTCGGCTCGGCGGTGAAATGCAGCAGGGGGCCGAGCTTGGCTTCCACCCGCTTCAAGCGCTCGCCCTTGAGGTCGTAGTTGGCCAGCAGGTCGTTCCACAGCACATCGCCGGAGGAGGTCACCAGCAGTCGCGCGAGCACGCCCCCCATGCTGTGGCCGATGAACACCATGTCCTTGGCCGCCGGTGTGCTGCCGGTCGGGTCGAAGTGCTTGAGGGTGTTGTTGAAGGCCTGGTTGATCTCGTAGCGGTTCAGCGCGATGGGCGCGTTGGTCGGGTAATAGACCTGCCAGACCTGGAAATGACGGCGCAGCTCGGGATCGCCCATGATCTCGTTGGCCACGTTCACCCAGGCTTCCGGGCTGCTGCCCAGGCCGTGCAGCATGAAGATGATGCGGCGGTTGGGGTCCCACGGCTGCATCAGGTACATGTGCGGCGCACCGATGCCCTCGCTCATGCCGAACAGAGTGCGCAGCGACTGCGTGGCGAAGCCGGACTGGGCCAGCCACAAGCCGTAGGCCGCGGTGAAGTTGCCCGCCAGCGGCACCTTCTCACCGTGCAGGTCCACGCTTTCGGTGGACTCGGGCGAGTACACGTCGAACAGCACCTGGGTGGTATCGAGCACCTGCTGCAGGTTGTCGCCCTTGAAGCGCAGCAGGGCGGTGGCGTTGATCGCCGACATCTCGCTGTACTGCGGAATCTCCGCTTTCTCGCCATCGGCCGGGGCCACCAGCTTGGGCGGGTCCATGATCACCACCAGCTCGGCGCCGAAGCCATCGCGTCGATAGGTGCTGCGCAGGCCGGCGAAACTCACCGCCGAGGCGGACACCATCCGGGTCGGGATGCTCTGCATGCGCAGCTCATCGAAATCGGAGGTCAGCGTCCAGCGCTCACCGGCCACCGCGGCGTTGTAGTCCTCGCCTTCCAGCGCGCTCTCGCGGCTGCGCTTGAACACCACCGAGGCGGTCTGCTCGGCAGCGTAGTTGTAGTAATCGCGAACCTGGGTCTGGCGATCCTCGAAGGCGCGGTCCGACGGCGTTCGGCCGCTGAAGAACAGGTAGGCGTAGGCATAGCGCGCAGCTTCCAGCCATGCATCCAGCGCCGCATCGGACATCGGCGTCTTCTCGCGGTCCTTGGGCTTGGGGGTCAGCGCCAGCGCGGTCTTCACCCACAGCTCGGACTGTGCGGACAGCCGCTGCTCCTCGGGCAGCACATCGGTGTCTTCCAACGTCTTCTGGCAGGTGGCCACGTCCTTTTCGCACTGCGCCACGTCCATGCCGATCACGCTCAGCGTTTCCTGCGAAGCGGCACTGAGCTTGCCTGAGGTCAGCACGTCGCCGCGCTTGTTGGCCAGGTATTCGGTCGGGGCCACCTGTTTCATGGTGACCATCGCGCAGCCGCTGGAGAGCAGCAGCGAGAGCACCACGGCCAGTATCGGCAACGCGCGGTGCGGCAACAGCTTCAATGCGGAACTCATGGAACGCTTCCCTGCCCTGTCCCCGGGACGCCCCGGCGGATCACCTGTGAAAAATCATCGTCTGCATGGCTCGCGCGCGCACGGTCGGTAATCCGGCCGCGTGCCTTCAGCGTTTCGAACGGTACGCCCGGCGTGAGCACGCCCAGATCGCGCGCGTACTCGGCGAAGTAGCCCGAGGCCAGCAGCCGGTAATCCATCGGCAGGCCCGGCGCGATCTGCTTGGCCAGTTCGTACACGATGGTCGTGCAGTTGCTGGTCAACGTGTTGTAGAACGCCGGCGCGGCGTCGAGCTTGCGCGCCTCGCCAAGGTAGGAGACGAACAGGGCCTTGAGCTGCGCCTGGGTCATGCCGTGCAGGCGGTACAGATAGACGTCTTCGCCACGCGCGTTGGTACGCGTGCGCACGATGTCGGTTTCCTCCGAGGCGACCAGGGTCATCTCGAATTTGCGGAAGAACCCGCCCAGCGCGGAGAACGACTCGCCGCGTTCCTTGCGGATCTCCAGCGAGAACACCAGGTAGCGGCCATCATCGAAACCGAAGGAGATCAGCGTGTGCGCGATGGCCGGCCCCATCCAGTAGGACAGGATCAGATCGGCCGAGCGCAGCTGGTCCAGGTTGTACTCGCGGCGCACCCAGCGCGCGTCGTAGTCGGTCTCGCTGCGCCAGGTGAAGTCACGGACGTTGTCGAGCACCACGCGTGGGCCATCCACCTCGACCACCTTCAGGCGCTGGGCGACATCGTCGGCCCAGATCCGGTCCTGGCGCGGCGTAAGCAGCAGCCACCAGATGCCCGAGGCGACCAGTGCCACGCCGTACAGCACGCCCGGCCAACGCCCGGCGCGCGCGCGCGCGACGCCAACCGCACCGGTGACGGCGAACACCGCCCACAGGCCGACCAGCAGATACCGCAACCAGCCCGGACCCGGCAGCTGGTACGCCAGCAAACCGGTGATCCACAGCGCCGCCAGCAGCATCAGCAGCGCCAGCCCCCATCGTCCTGCCTTCTTCACGCATCGATCCGTCGTCTGTCCGGGGCGCTAGTTAGCCATAACCCCTGTGTTCGCCGCATGTCGAGCCTGTTCAGCTTCGACCCGGCGTTCACCCCGACGTCGTCAGGGCCTGGCATGGCCGCCCCGCGCGATCGCATACTGGGGCCACTCATGGCTACCAGGGACGCACCACCCATGCAGGGACTGACCACCATCGGGGGGGTGCCCATCCAGCGCCACCATCTGCTGCGCTGCCATTGCGGGGCGGTCGTGCTGCGCCTGCACCTGCCGGACGGCGTGGTCTCGCCCCGCCGCTGCGATTGTTCGATGTGCAGGCGCCGCGGCGCGATCGTGGCCTCGGTGAAGCTGGCGGATCTGGAGATCGTGCAGGGCCATGACGAACTGCGGCTGTATCAGTTCAACACGCGCGTCGCCCGCCACCACTTCTGCAGCGTGTGCGGCATCTACACGCACCATCAGCGACGTTCCTCACCGGATGAATATGGCTACCACGTCGGCTGCCTCGACGGCGTCAATCCGTTCGATATCGGACAGGTGCCGGTGAATGACGGGGTCAACCACCCCGCCGATGCCAACCGCGTTTAGCGACGGCCCGGGCCGATCTTCTGCCACGGGGCCATGCCCTTGCGCCCATGCAGCAGCGGGCGCTTGAGCGGCATCCGGCGCGGCATCGGGATGCCCACCCCGGGCGCGGCGGTATCGTCCTGGCGCAGCGACTCGGCGCGCTGGCCGACCAGCAGGGCCGCCACTTCTTCCAACCCGTTTCGCATGGTCCGAGCGACCGTCTGCAGGGGATTCATGGCATGTCTCCAAGCGGTGTGGGGACGATCTACGCTAATGGCCCGCCGGCATGGAGACCGTGAACGGAATGGGTCAAGAAGATGAAATCCGGGGTCCGGGGCGCCCCGCCATTCAGTGTTCTGCCGCCCGATCCGGGCGGGGCTTGCCCAGCCGCCGCACCAGCACGAAGAACAGCGGCACCAGCACGATCGCCAGCAACGTACCGGAGAGCATCCCGCCGATCACGCTGACGCCGATCTCGCGCCGGCTCACGGCGCCAGCGCCGGTGGCCAGGGCCAGCGGGATCACGCCGGCCACGAACGCCAGCGAGGTCATCACGATCGGCCGCAGGCGCAGGCGGGCGCCCTTCAGCGCCGCATCCACCGCTGAACTGCCCGCGCGGTACTCGGCCTCGGCGAATTCCACGATCAGGATCGCGTTCTTGGCCGACAGACCGATCGTGGTCAGCAGCCCCACCTGGAAGTAGATGTCGTTGACGAAGCCCGCCGCGGTGGTGGCGATCACCGTACCGATGACGCCCAGCGGAATCACCAGCATCACCGCCACCGGCACCGTCCAGCTCTCGTAGAGCGCGGCCAGGCACAGGAAGATGAAGGCGATGGAGGCCGCATACAGCCACAACGTCTGGTTGCTGGAGAGCTGTTCCTGGTAGGACAGCCCGCTCCACTGCAACGCGAACCCGGGCTGATCGGCCACCAGGGACTGCATGGTCTGCATCGCCTCGCCCGAGCTGCGCCCTTCGGCGGCACTGCCCTGGATCTGCATCGCCGGCAGGCCGTTGAAGCGCTGCTGCAGCTGCGGCCCGCGCGACCAGTGGCTGCTGGCGAAACTGGCGAACGAGGCCATCTGCCCGTTGCTGCCGCGTACGTACCATTGGCCGATGTCATCGGGCACGCTGCGGTAGGGCTGGTCGCCCTGCACGTACACGCGCTTGACCCGGCCGCGGTCGAGGAAGTCGTTGACGTAGGTGCCGCCCCACGCCGAAGACAGCGTTGAATTGATGTCCGCCTGGGCCAGGCCCAGCGCACTGGCCTGCGCCTGGTCGATGTCCAGATGCAGCTCGGCCTTGTCGCCAAGGCCATTCAACCGCACCGAGGTGAGCCGGTCGTCATCGCTGGCGGCCTGCACCACCTTTTCCTGCGCCGCCTGCAGCGCCGGACGCCCGGCCGCGCTGTTGTCCTGCAGCCACAACTCGAACCCGCTGGACTGCCCCAGCCCACGCACCGCCGGTGGCGCCAGCACGTTGACCTTCGCATCGGGCAGGTTGCGGAAGTGCGCGTTGGCACGGGCAATGATGGCCCCGGCGCTGTGCTCGGCATCGCGCTCGGACCACGGCTTGAGCGCCATGAACCCCTGCCCCGCGTTCTGGCCGGTGCCGGCGTTGTTGCGGCCGACCACTACGAACACCACGTCCAGGCTGTCTTTTTCATGCTCCATGAAATACCGGCTGATCTGCTCGCCCAGCGCCTCGGTGCGCGCCATCGGCGTGCCTTCGGGCGTGGAGAACTGGAACGTCACCTGGCCCTGGTCTTCCACCGGCAGGAACCCGGTCGGCATGCGCGCGTACAACGCGACCACACCGATCACCAGCAGCACATAGAAGGCCATCCAGCGCCGCGGATGCGCCACGATCCCGCCCAGCTTGCCGCGATACCCGTTCTGGCTGCGCTCCACGCCGCGGTTGAACCAGGCAAAGAAACGGCCCGGCGGCTTCTGCGCGCTGGATGGTTTGAGCAGGGTCGCGCACAGCGCCGGGGTCAGCGTCAGCGCGACCAGTGCCGACAGCGCCATCGCCGAGGCGATCGTGATCGAGAACTGCCGATAGATGATGCCGGTGGAACCGCCGAACAAGGCCATCGGCAGGAACACCGCGCCGAGCACCACGGTGATGCCGACCAGCGCACCGGTGATCTCGCCCATCGATTTCTCGGTTGCCTCGCGCGGCGGCAGGTGCTCCTCATGGATGATGCGTTCGACGTTCTCCACCACCACGATCGCATCGTCCACCAGCAGGCCGATCGCCAGCACCATCGCGAACAGGGTCAAGGTGTTGATGGTGAACCCGGCCACCGCCAGCACGCCGAACGTGGCCAGCAACACCACCGGCACGGTAATCGCCGGGATCAGAGTGGCGCGCAGGTTCTGCAGGAACAGGAACATCACCACCACGACCAGCACGATCGCCTCGATCAGGGTGTGGATGACGCCCTCGATGGAGACCCGCACGAAGGGCGTGCTGTCGCGCGGGTAGGCCACTTCCAGCCCCGGCGGGAAGCTGGGACGCAGGCGCTCGATCTCCGCGCGCACCGCATCGGCGGTTTCCAGCGCGTTGGCGCCGGAGGCCAGCGTCACCGAGAAACCGGCCGCGGGATAGCCGTTGAGGAAGCTGCTGGTCTGGTAGTTCTCCGCGCCGATCTCCACCCGCGCCACATCGCCCAGGTGCACGGCCGCGCCGCTGGGCAGGGTGCGCAGGATGATCGCGCGGAACTGCTCGGCGGTCTGCAACCGCGACTGTGCGGTCACGGTCGCGTTGAGCGCCTGCTCCGGCCCGGTCGGCAATGCGCCCAGTTCACCGGCGGTGACCTGGGTGTTCTGCGCCTGGATCGCGGCACGCACATCCGAGGGCATCAGATCGAACGCGCGCAGCTTGTGCGGGTCCAGCCAGATGCGCATCGCATAGGGCGAGCCGAACACGTTGATTTCGCCCACGCCGGGGATGCGGCTGATCGGGTCCTGCACATTGCTGACCAGGAAATCGGAGACGTCCACCCGTTCCATGCGCCGGTGGGTGTCATACAGCGACACCACCATCAGCGAATCGCCCTGCGATTTGGCCACGGTCACGCCCTGCTGCTGCACTTCCTGCGGCAGCCGGTTGATCGCCTGGTTGACGCTGTTCTGCACCTGCACCTGGGCAATGTCCGGGTTGGCGCGCTGGTCGAAGGTGACCGTGATCCGCGCCTGGCCCGAGGACGAGCTGGTGGAGGAGAAATACAGCAGGTGGTCGATGCCCTTGATCTGCTGCTCGATCACCTGGGTGACGCTGTCTTCCACCGTCTGTGCCGAGGCGCCGGTGTAGTTGGCGGTGATGTTGACCTGCGGTGGCGCAATGTCCGGGTACTGCTCCACCGGCAACTGGGTCACCGCGATGGTGCCCAGCGCCATGATGCAGATGGCCAGGACCCAGGCGAAGACCGGGCGGTGGATGAAAAAGCGCGGCAGCATCGGCCGCTCAGCCTTCGCCGGCCGGCGCGGCGGCAGGCGCCGCGGCCGGTGCGGCTGCGGTGGCGGGCTTGATCCGTACCGTCGCGCCTTCGCTCAGCCCCTGGCGGCCACTGAGTACGACCTGCTCACCGGCACGCAGGCCCTCGAGCACCAGCCACTGGTCGCCCACCGCACGCGCCGTGGTGAAGGTGCGTTGATGCACGCGGCCATCCGCCCCCACCACCCACGCCAGCGCCTCGCCCTTCGGGCTGCGGTCCACTGCTGCCTGCGGTACCAGCAAGGCCTGCTGGCGCGTGCCCTGCCCGACCTGGGCGCGCACGTACATGCCGGGCAGCAGCTGTCCCTGTGGATTCGGGAACTGCGCACGCAGGGTGATGCTGCCGGTTTCCTGATCGACATCGATGTCGGCGAATTCCAGCGTGCCGGCCAGCGGGTAGGCGGTGCCATCGGAGAGCTTGAGCTGCACCGGCGCGCGGGTCGCCTCCACACCACCGTCGGCGATCGCCCGGCGCAGCGCCAGGTATTCGTTGCTGGACTGGGTGATATCCACGTTCATCGGGTCCACCTGCTGGATCCGCGCCAGCGGGTCGGCCTGGCCATTGGTCACCAGCGCGCCCGGGGTGAACAGCGCGCGGCCGATCCGCCCGCTGATCGGCGCGGTCACCCGGGCGAAGCCCAGGTTGGTACGTGCGGTATCGCGCACTGCCTGCGCCGCCTGCACCGCCGCCTCCGCCTGCTGGTGGGTGGCCACCGCGTCATCCACATCCTGCTGCGCTGCCAGCTGGCCCGCGCCCAGCTGCTGCATGCGCTGGGCACGCAGCCGTGCCGCCACCGCAGTGGCCTGCGCGGTGCGCACGTTGGCCTGCGCTTCGTTCACCGCGGCCTGGTACAGCGCCGGTTCGATCTGGAACAGCGGCTGCCCGGCCTTCACCCTCTCGCCCTGCTCGAACAACCGCGCCTGCAACACCCCGGAGACCTGCGGGCGCACCTCCGATTCCTGCGACGCCACGGTTCGACCGGGAAGCTCCTGGGCCAGCGCCAGCGATTGGGCCTGCAGGGTCAGTACCGCCACCTCCGGCGCCGCGCCCGGCGCCTTGGGCGTCTGCTTGCTGCAGGCGCCCAGCGCCAACGCCGCCGCCAACCCCAGCAGCGGC
>NZ_JAPJIU010000023.1:0-24744 GCF_026241915.1 Stenotrophomonas sp. RIT-551
GGGCAGGGCCACTGCTCGGGGCGAATATAGGAGAACCGGGGCGAGGATCCGGCGAAAACCGCATGAAACATTTTTCATTTGCAGTCCCCACAGGGGGTTGCGACGATGCACCGGTCCCAATCGTCAAAGTGGCCTATGCCGCGCGTACTCACTATCGAGGACGACCTCGTCACCGCCGAGGAAATCGCCACGGAACTGCGCAGCCACGGCTTCGAGGTGGACCGGGTGGGCAACGGCGAGGATGGCCTGGCAATGGCCGCCCGCGGGGACTACGCCGTGATCACCCTGGACCGCATGCTGCCGGGCATCGATGGCCTGGCCCTGGTCACCGCCCTGCGCCGCCAGGGCATCACCACCCCGGTACTGATGATCAGTGCCCTTTCCGACGTGGATGAGCGGGTCCGTGGCCTGCGCGCCGGCGGCGATGACTACCTGACCAAGCCCTTCGCCTCTGACGAAATGGCGGCCCGCGTGGAGGTGCTGATCCGCCGCCACGGGCAGCCTGCCGTGACCGGCAACCAGCTGCGCGCCGGCGAGCTGGAGCTGGACCTGATGACCCGCACCGCGCGCCGGGCCGGCGAGGAGATCCCCCTGCTGCCCACCGAGTTCAAACTGCTGGAGTTCCTCGTGCGCAACGCCGGCCAGGTGGTCACCCGTACCATGTTGTTCCAGGAGGTGTGGGGCTATCACTTCGATCCCGGCACCAACCTGATCGATGTCCACATCGGCCGCCTGCGCAAGCGCATCGACCAGCCAGGCCGTGCCCAGCCGATCCGTACCGTGCGTGGCACCGGGTATGTCCTGGACAACCATGTCTGATCAATGGCGTTCCTCCAGCAGCCGGCTGCTTGGGCTGTACTGCGTGCTGTTCGTCGCCTGGTCCAGCGTGCTGCTGGGCGTGATGTACTGGCGCGTCTCGGACTATCTCAACGACCTCGCCGAATCCGGCCTGCAGCAGCGCGCGCACCTGTTCGAGAAGTTCAACGGCCAGGCGCTGGACGATGCGCTGCGCGACAGCCTGCGCTACGACCTGCACGGGGCGTATGCCTATGGCATCTTCAGCCGCGCCGGGGCGCCGCTGGCCGGCCCGCTGCTGGCGATTCCCGGCGACCTGCGCATGGATGGACATGCCCAGGCAGTGGATAGCTGGTCATTGCGCAGCGGCCCGATCAATGCCCCCGGGCGCGCGCTCGGGGTGGAAACCCAGGATGGCCGGCTGCTGGTGTTCGTGCGCCAGAGCGGCAAGCTCACCGCGGTCAACAGCATCATCCTCGATGCGCTGCTGTGGGGCGTTTCGCTGACCATCATTCCCGGCCTGGCCGGCTGGCACATCCTGCGCCGGCGCCCGCTGAAGCGGATCCAGGAGATAGAGGCCGCGACCAAGCGGATCATCGCCGGCGATCTCGGCCAGCGCCTGCCGGTGTCCGGGCGTCCGGATGAAATCGACCGCCTGTCGAGCATCGTCAACGCCATGCTCGAACGCATCGAGCAGCTGATGACCGAAGTCAAAGGCGTATGCGACAGCATCGCCCACGATCTGCGTACTCCGCTCACCCGCCTGCGCGCGCATCTGTACCGCACCCGTGTCGGGCTGGAGGAAGATGACCCGCGCGCGGCGCAGCTGGACAAAGCGCTGGACGAAACCGACCGGCTGATGGCGCGCTTCGGGGCGCTGTTGCGCGTCTCCGAACTGGAAAGCCACCAGCGCCGCTCCGCCTTCGTCGAACTGGATGCGGGCGAGCTGCTGCGGGAGCTGCATGCGTTCTACCTGCCGCTGGCCGAGGAGAAGAACCAGCAGCTGCTGCTGGAGATCGACCCGCAGGCGGGCACGTTGTGGGGCGACCGCGAGCTGCTGTTCGAAGCATTGGCCAACCTGCTCTCCAACGCGCTGCACTTCACCCCCACCCAGGGCCGGATCGTGCTGCGCGCGGTGGACGACCGCGGCACACCGCGGATCGATGTGATCGACAACGGACCGGGCATTCCGCCGCAGGACCGCACCCTGATCTACCAGCGCTTCTTCCGCGGCGGCAGTGGCGGCGAGTCCACCGAGGGGTTCGGGTTGGGGCTGTCGATCGTGGCCGCGATTGCCGGCCTGCACGGCTTCAGGGTCCGCGCCGGGGATACCCCCGGGGGCGGGGCGTGGTTGAGCATCCGCTGTGCGGCCGAGGGCCTTCGCTGAACGAGGGCGCATCGCGTCTGCCCGGTCTGGCCGGGGTGGGATTCTTTTTGTATTCCCACCCGGCATCCGGATAATCCGTCGCGACCTGCCCGCCGGTCGCAACACCGCGTGCCTCCAGCCATCGCCCGAGAGCCTTCATGCAACGTGCCACCATCAAAGCCTGGTTCCTGGTCCACAAGTGGACCAGCCTGGTCTGTACCCTGTTCCTGTTGCTGCTGTGTCTGACCGGCCTGCCGCTGGTGTTCGGCGAGGAAATCGCCCACCTCAACGAGCCGGATGTGGCCACCACAGCGGCCGATGCCACGCCGCGTGATCTGGACGCGCAGGTGCGCACCGCACTGGCGCAGTATCCCGGCGATGTGCCGCTGTTCGTCGGCTGGGATCCGGACGCACCCACCGTGTACGTCAACACCGGTGCACGCCCGGACACCCCGCCACCGCAGATGCACACCGCGCTGCTGCACGCGACCACCGGCGAGGTGCTGCCGGCCGCGCAGTTCAACCAAGGCGTGATGTACTTCCTGTACCGCCTGCACACCGATCTGTTCCTCGGCCTGCCCGGCATGTTGTTCATGGGCGCGATGGGGCTGCTGTTCGCGGTGGCGATCATCTCCGGCCTGGTGTTGTATGGCCCGTTCATGCGCAAGCAGCGCTTCGGCACGCTGCGCACCGGTCGCAACCGCCGGTTGGCCTGGCTGGACCTGCACAACGTGTTGGGCGTGGTCACCCTGGGCTGGGCACTGGTGGTGGGCGTCACCGGCGCCATCAACACCATCGCCAAGCCGCTGGAACAGGCCTGGCAGAGCGAGCAGCTCGGCGAGTTCGCGGCCCGCTATGCTGGCCAGCCACGGCCGGCCACGCTGGCCTCGCTGCAGGCCGCCGTGGAAACCGCACGTGCCGCCGAGCCCGGCATGCGCCCGGCCTTCGTCAGCTTCCCCGGTACCGGCTACAGCGGTGACCACCACTATGGCGTGTTCATGCAGGGCAACACCGCCCTCACCGAGCGCCTGTACCGCCCGGTGCTGATCGATGCCAAGACCGGCGAGCTCACCGCGCAACCGCAGTTGCCGGCCTACATGAGCGTGTTGCTGCTGAGCCAGCCGCTGCATTTCGGCGACTACGGCAAGCTGCCGCTGAAGGTGCTGTGGGCCCTGCTGGACCTGCTCACCATCGCGGTGCTGATCAGCGGCCTGTATCTGTGGGTGAAGCGTGGCAGTACCGACGCACGCGTCACCGAGATCGAGCGCGCCGCGCAGCATGGGGGTGCCGCATGAGCGCACCGATGAAACCACCGCGCAGCCCCTTCATCGCCCCGGCGTGGATCGCACTGGCCAGTGTGGTCGGCCTGGTCAGCGCGCTGATCGGCGACGGGCTGCTGGACCTCATCTCCTGGCTCGTGTTCACCGCGTTGATCGCGCTGGTGGTGCGTGCGTGGGTGAAACGCACGCGCTGACGCGGCGCGGGCGCATCTGCACAGGACGCCGATGCCCGGGTCGATAGCATGGAGCGCGAGATCCACTGCGTGCAAAGGCGTTGCCCCGATGAACCGATTGCCCGGCCCCCGCTTCCTCAACACGATCCTGCTCGGCGGCGACACGGTCGACAAACTCGAGGCCGCCGCCGCGGCAGGATTCGCGCAGATCGAACTGTGGCGTGAGGATGTCGCGTCCTCATCCGTCGCCGACGTGCGTACAGCCCTGGCGCGCACCGGCCTGCAGCTCACCGACGTGCAGGTGCTGCTGGATTTTGACGGCGCTTCAGCCGCCACTCGCCAGAGCAAGCGTGCCGAGGCGATGTCGTTGCTCGCGCTGGCAAACGACGTCGGTGCAGGCACTGTGTTGGTGCCTGCCTGCACGGCAACCGACTACGCGCCCGAGCGGGTTGCCGACGACCTGCGCTGGCTGTGCCTGCGTGCCGCTGAGCACGGCCTGCGTATCGCCTACGAAGGCATGGCCTGGAGTCGTCTGCACTCCACCCTGCCCTCGGCGTGGCAGCAGATCGAGCAGGTCGGGGCGCCGAACCTGGATATCGTGGTCGATGCCTTCCACCTGTTCGCCGCCGGGCGTACGGCCGATGACCTGCACGACATCCCGGTGGAGCGCATCGCGCTGGTGCAGCTGTCGGATGTACTGGCCCAGCCGTTGCCCGGGCAGGTGACCACGCAGGCGCGGCATCACCGCGGCCTGCCGGGCGATGGCCTCTGGCCGCTGGAGACGCTGATCGATGCGCTGGCCGAGATGGGTTACAGCGGGCCGATCGGGCTGGAGGTGTTCAACGACGCGCTGAAGGCCCGTGATCCCCATGAGGTGGCGGACGAGGCCATGGCGGCGCTGGAGGCGGTGCTGGCGCACTGATGTGTTTCCGGCTGCCCTCATGCGACGGCACCAGGGTGCCGCGCCAGGCGCTCAAGCAGCCACGTGCGAGGCGTCAGCGCGGCTCGACGGTCGGCGTTGCCATGTCCTGCCACTGCGCGGCGACGTCCTCGATACTGAGGGCGGAAACTGCCCGCAGATCACGCGGGTAACGCACGCCCTCGGCCTCGGTCAGTCGGGTCGCATGGAACTGCCCGTTGCTGGCCCGCAGGATCCAGCCGCCCTCGATGCAGGCACGTGAAGCCAGGAACACGACACCCGGCGCCACGCCCTCCGGATGCAGTTCATCCGGTTCGCCCTCCACGCCCCACATGCGGGTCTTGGCCACCGGCGATACCGCATTGACCACGATGCCATGCGCCGCGCCCTCGGCTGCCAGTACGTTGACGATCCCGACCGCGGCCGACTTCGCCGCCGCATACGCCGCCAGCCCGTGCTGCACGTACTGCGGATACAGCGCGCGGTCGGAGGTGGTGAGCACGATGCGGCCGTGGCCCTGCGCCTGCATGGCCGGCCATGCGGCCTGCGCCAGCCACAGCGGCGCCTTGGCCGCGACCGCCATCATGTGATCGAAACGATCCTCGTCCACCGCATCGATACGCTGGTACTCGACCCAGCCGGCGTTGTGCACGATCGCATCCAGGCGGCCGTGCCCCTGCAGGATATCGGCGACCAGCGCTGCCGCCCCGCTGCGGGTATCGATGCCATGGTGGCTGGCCTCGACAGAAAGGCTCTGTGCATGCAGGCGCGCCACCGCCTGATCGATCCGCCGCGGATCGGTGCCGGTGCCGTCCAGGGCCGCGCCCACATCCTGCATCACCACGTGTGCACCGCGCTGTGCCAGCAAGCGGCTGTAGGCGAGTCCCAGTCCCCCAGCGGCACCGGTGACCAAGGCAACCTGCCCCGCAAAAGAAAGTGTGTCGTTGATCGTCATGCAGACAGCATCCGCCTTGCGCAGCGCGGATGCCAATACCGATGACAGCTTGCTGCGATACTCAGGGCATATCGCACGCAGGATGCCTAGACGTGCGTGGGCTCGACGATCACCGCCGTGCCGTAGCACAGCACTTCGGTCAGGCCGGTCATCACGTCGGTGGCGTCATAGCGCATGGCGATGATCGCGTTGGCGCCCAACATCCGCGCATGATTGGACATGTCCCGATAGGTCTCTTCGCGCGCCTGCTCGCACAGCTGCGTGTAGATAGTGATGTTGCCGCCGAAGATGGTCTGCAGCCCGCCGAGGAAATTGCCCACGATCGAACGCGAACGCACGGTGATGCCACGCACCACGCCCAGGCTGCGCACCACGCGGAAACCGGGCAGTTCCATCGCCGTGGTCACCATCGCATCGTCGAGCCGGGTTGCGGGGCCTGCGCGGCCACCGCTGTTGTAAGGATCCGCCATTGCTGCCTCTATCCAGGGTGAGAGTATCGATCCGGCCAGCGCGCACGGTGCGGCTGGAGCTGGCCGAAGGATAGCGCCAAGCAGAACGCGGATGCGATGCCGGGTGACCTTCCCGTGCCCCCCTAGGCGCCATCGAGCCTGACCACCTGGTATACCGCCACATTCTGCTCGGCCAGCGCCCGCACCACCTCGGGAATCAGCTGCATCGGCAGGTCCACTTCGTACCCGTGTGGACGCGCGTGCAGCAGCGAGGCGTCGAAATCGAAGGCAGGGTGGTCGCTGGCGCGCTCGACCAGGAACGTGGTGATTGCATCGCGCGCGATGCCCTCCCACTCGCCCACTTCGAAATACACCCGGTACAGCGTGTCGCCGTAATCGTCGGGCGTGCCGTGCACGGATGCCACCGCTGAATCGGTCATCGCGTCCTCCTGTGTGGGCGCAAGCGCCAGGGTCAGCCGAAACCATACACCTCGGCCGGTCCCAGGCGCCTGCGCACCGCGGTACGTCCGGCGGCCCTCAGCGACCCCGCGGATCGACCAGATCGCGCTTGCTCCGCGCGAACACCGGTGCGCCCACGTCGAGCTCGGCATCACCCACCGCCCGTCCGGCCAGGAAATCAGCGATGCCCGCGGCGATGGCCGGATTCCCCTGCTCGGCGGGTCGCGTCGTTCTGGCTGGCGGCCCTGCACATCCGGCCAGCACCACAGATACAGCCCACGCGGCATACAGAACGCGTCCAGGGAAAGTGCGAGGTGCCATGGTGCTGCCATAGGTAAGTGATGTGCGTGCATTCTTTGCTCCCTCCGTCACGGCAACAATGTCGCGGTTGCGTCATTTCCTGCCATGACCCTGTCCTTCCGCTTGAGGAGAGACCGCCAGCTACGCTTCGATGCCTGCCGCGAAGTCCGCCTTGAGCAGGTCCGGCTCACGCGCAGCGTGGGTGCACAGCGCTGAGATAGTGAAGCTTTGGTGCCGTTACATCCGCAGCAAGGCCAAGCAGCGCAGGTGACCACCAACCTTCCTTCCTGCTCATGCAGGCCGAGGGACAGCGGTGGAGCGCGATCTCCTCACTGGCCAACATCCATTGCGATCCGTCGGGTCATCGAGCGGATCTTCCCGCTCCTGCAGACCGAGGTCGCCTTGGCCCAGGTGCTCTTTGCGACATCTCCGCGCGCGTCTGCTCCTGACCAGAAGCGGACTCCGAACACTGTCAGCACATCTGTGAATGCCGAGCTGACGGGCCCACGTGTCCGTCCAGCCAGGCTCACTGCTACTTGATCTTCAGCTCCGGCAGAAGAGGGTCAACATCAACCAGCTCCAGGGACTTGACCATGTGCAGCGTCCCGTTCTTGTACTTGAGGAAGTGCGGACTCTTCAGATGCTGCTCGTAAGCCTCACGACTCGCATAGATTTCAAGGATCGTCAGCCGAGTAGGATCTTCCTTGTCAAAAACCGCATACAACGACAGCACGCCTGGCTCAAGCGCCATTGAGGCGCGAACTTCTTCCGCCAACTCGTCTCGATAGGCGGGCAGATGGTCTGCATCAACGGTGATCTTTGATAGTCGTGTCATCTGTGCCTCCTCCGCTCCAACACGGAAGAAGCACGCCAACATACTGAACAACGTGGCCATGATGATCTTGTTCACTTGGTTCTCCCAGGTGCGCATGACAGTAAAGAAGTCTTTCGCGTAGGCATCATTCTTTCCGCACTTCCAGCTGAGTTTGAATGCCGACGCGAACACGTTCCGCGGCCTCCACGCCGACGTGCGCTTCGAGCACATCAGCCAGCTGATACAAATGTTCTGGCCGCAGTCCGATGTTCATGCTCATGCCTATGTGAGACTGCAACTGAGGGCCCACCCCGGACATCGCCGCCAGCATGCTGACCGTGGCCAATTCACGGCTCTGCCAATCCAGGTTGTCGCGCTCGAAGATGTCGCCAAACAGGTGCGTACGCAGATAGTCGCTTGCCTGCGGTGCGAAATCGAACAATGGCCCTGAGACCGGACCACCAGCCAGCTTGGTCTGATTCGCGGTGCCTGCAGCGAGCAACGCGTCGCCCTTGGGGATCGGCTTGGCAGGTTCGCGGCCAGCTTCATCCTGGATGCCCCTCTGCCTGCGCGCCTCCGCCACCTTCATCAGTGCGCTCAACGCGTTCAGGCTGCGCGGAAAGCCCGCATAGGCGTAAACCTGCACGAGGATTTCTCGCGCTTCGGCAAGACTCAGCCCCGCGTCCAAGCCTTGATTCAGCGCCTCCCGAAGGCTATCCATGTTGCCGGCAGCTGCCGACGCGCTGATCGGAATGATGGCTTGCTGGCGGGAATCCAGTTCGGTGGTAGAACCCCCGTCTGAGTTGACGTTCATAGCTTCTCCTTCGTGTGCGAAAGGCGGCATTGATCGGATCGATGCGGACCGTGCCCGTAAACCAGTCCGTCGATCCTTTGATGGACGCTTGGGCGCCATGGCGTTTGATTTCCATGTAGCTCACCCATTTGTGGTGTGGTTGGGCATGCAACCAACGGCTAGTCGGACTCAATTCGAACCGCGAGCGGACCTTCCGTGCGAAGGACCTGCAGTCCTCCTTCGATTCGACCCAGTCGGATCAAACCCTTCGAGTACGCAAATGGCCTGTGGAAAATCGCCAGATTTCCCCATGGCGCATAAAAGGCGATGTCGCCCGCCGCCGGCGTGAATCCCTCCAGCTCACCCGCCACACTGAGACGGCGCGGAAGCTGCGCGATTTTCTCGTTCTCGGCGTAGTCCTCAAGCTGCAGCGTCAGCGGCAATTGGGCGATGAACTCGCGCGCCGGGATACTGTCTTCCATGGTGGCCGACAGCACCTGATCGTTGATGATCAGTCGAATCTTCATGGAATGAACCTCCGGGTTTGACTCTACCTTCCTGGCTGCAATGGCGTGATGAGCGGGCTCGGCAGAGCATGCCGCTATTCCCCCGAATGCAAGCAGGAGGCAAAGTAGCTTTCCTGTGAACGACGTAACGCGCCTCATCAGCCCCGTGCCTCCACAGCGACCACCGGCCCGGGCGTGGTCGCCTGGTCGGACGCCGTGGCATAAGCGAGCAGCGCGGCGCACAGCAACAGGCCAGCACTGGCCAGGAACGTACTGGCAAAGCCGAGACTGTCAAACAGCAGTCCGCCCACGGTCGAGCCAAGTGCGATGGAGCACTGCACCACCGCCACCATCAGCCCGCCGCCGGCCTCTGCGTTGTTGGTGAAAGTGCGGGCCAGCCAGCTCCACCAGCCCACCGGCGCGGCCGTTGCCAGCAGGCCCCATACCGAGAGCAGTGCGGCGGTCGGCCAAAGCTGGTGCCCCAGTGGAACCAAGGCCACAGCAATGAGCGCCATCAAGGCTGGAATGGTCACCAGCGTTCGGTAAAGCCCACGCCTGATGAACGCGCCAATGACGAGCGTGCCCACGAAGCCACTTATGCCGATGGCCAGCAGCACCAGTGGTACAGCAGACGTTCCTGCACTGGTCACCCGCTCCAGGAACGGCCGCACGTAGGTGAACAGGGCAAATTGCCCCATGAAGAAGGCACCGCAGGCAAGCATGCCAAGTGCCACCACACGCCGCCGGAACAGCGCGACCAAGCCGCCTTGTGACTGCCCGCTCTCCGCGGGCATGGAGGGCAGACAAACCCACTGCCATGCGAGAGCTATGGCAGCCACCGGCAGAAGGCACAAGAAAGCGCCGCGCCATCCGATCATGCCGCCCAGGTAGCTGCCCAATGGCGCCGCAACTACCGTTGCAAGCGCGTTGCCGCTGTTGAATATCGCCAAGGCTCGCGGAATCTTCGCAGCCGGAACCAGCCGCATTGCCGTTGCGGCAGACAGTGACCAGAACCCACCGATCACCACGCCGATCAGTGCACGCCCCATCATGTAGACCGGATAGTTCGGAGCCAGGGGCACCACCACACCCGACACTGCCATCAATGCGGTGAGGATCAGCAGCAACGTTCGTCGATTCATGTTGCCCGCCAACCGGGAGATCAACAGGCTGGTCAGCACCGCAAAGGCTCCCGAAATGGCAATGCCGTACCCGGCAAGCCCTTCGGTCACGCCCAGATCTGCCGCCAAGGGAGTAAGCAGGCTCACCGGCATGAATTCCGAGGCTATCAACGCGAAGACGCACAACGTCATCGCGAGCACGCCCCCCCAGTTGGCGCGATCTGCAATCGCGTGTGTGCGGCTCATTTCCCGGCCAGGCCGCGCTGGAAGAACGTCGTCAGTTTCTCGAAGGGAATCAGGTTGGCGCGGTCATACAGGTCCACGTGACCCGCACCCTTCACCCAGTAGAGTTCCTTCGGTTGGCCGGCCCTTTGGTATGCGTCTTCGCTGAACTCGCGTGAATGTGCGGCGTCGCCGGAAACGAAGAGCATCGGCCGGGGTGAGATGGTCTCGATGTCGTTGAAGGGATAGAAGTTCATGAATTTGACCAAGCTGCTGAAGAGCGGCTGGGTCGTCAGCTCTGCCGTATCGCCCTTTGGCGTGTAGGCGCCGCGCGGGGTACGGTAGAAGTCGAAAAACTCGCGTTGGATGGCAGGGGTGTCAGCATCGAGTTTGTTCACCGTGCCTGGCACGTACACTGCCGCCCCGCCCTTGAACTCTGCCAGGCGCTGGCCCGTTGCGGACTGGATCATCGTCTTGCGCTGCTCCAGCGATTGCCCGTTGTTCAGCCCCTGCCGTGCCGCCGCACCCATGTCGTACATGCTCACCGTAGCAATGGCCTTGATGCGCGGGTCGATCTTGGCGGCGCTGATCACAAAGCTGCCGCTGCCACAGATGCCCAGGCCGCCAATCCGATCCGGGTCCACATAGGCCTGCGTACTCAAGAAGTCGACGGCCGCACTGATGTCGTCTGAATAGATTTCCGGCGCCACCATATGCCGCGGGGTGCCGCCGCTCTCTCCCCAGAAGGAAAGATCGATCGCCAGCGTAACGAAGCCCTGTTCGGCCAGCTTCTGCGCGTAGAGCTGCGAGCTCTGCTCCTTCACTGCGCCCATCGGGTGGCCAACCACCACGGCGGGCGCGCGGCCGACGCGAGGCAAGCCATGAGGGCGGTACAGCGTGCCTACCACTTCCATCTGGTACTGGTTGTGGAAGCTGACGCGCTCACCCGTGACCGTGGGGCTGCGGTAGAAGTTGTCTGCCCCGGCCGGACGGGCTGCCCCAGGCGTTTCGGCAGCCATGGCGGGAAGCGGAAGTACGTAGCTGGCAAGCAGCGCCAGCAGCAACGTGGTCGGTTTCATGCGAGTACGGCCTCGGTTGGGGGGACTGAGGTCGCCACGATAGGCTCCGCCCGCTACTGCGATAAGCCGGCTGAAAGTTGATGCATTGTTGAGTTGAGCTCACAATTGGTCCATGAGCGCCGTGAAGACCAATGATCTGCAAGCCTTTCTGGTGGTGGCCCAGGAGCAGAGCTTCACCAAGGCCGCCGTTCGCCTTGGGGTGACGCCCTCTGCGCTGAGCCATTCGATGCGGTTGCTGGAAGAGCGCCTGGGCATTCGCCTGCTGGCCCGCACCACCCGCAACGTTTCCCCCACTGAAGCCGGCGAGCGCCTTATGCGCTCCATCGCACCGCACTTCGAGGCTATCGGTGCCAGCGTGGAAGCTTTGGGGGACCTGCGCGACCGGCCGGCGGGAACGCTACGGATCTCCTGCACGGATGATTCGATGGAGACCATCATCCGACCACGGCTTGCCGGGTTCCTGGCCGAGTACCCGGACATCACGCTTGAGTTCTACGTGGATTACGGCTTTACCAACGTGGTGGAGCAGCGTTTCGACGCTGGCATCCGGCTCGGGGAAGCGCTGAGCAAGGACATGATCGCTGTCAGGGTCGGACCGGATTGGCGGCTGGTGGTGGTTGGATCCCCCGGCTACTTCCAGAAACATCCCAAGCCCAGGAAGCCCGCCGACATCACCCGACACCGTTGCGTACACATCCGGCATCGCCCAAACGGTGCAATTTACGCGTGGGAGTTTGAGGAGAAGGGCAAGGAGTTCACGGTGCGCGGCGATGGACCGTTGGTCTTCAACAGCATGACCCACGTCATCAATGCCGCCATGGACGGCCTGGGTTTGGCCTATGCGCCCGAGCCGATGGTCGCCGAGCATATCGCGGCGGGCAGGCTGGTTGCCGTGCTCGATAAGTGGTGCTTACCCTTCCCCGGCTACCACCTTTACTACCCAAACCGCCGGCAGCCCTCGCCCGCATTTACGGCGCTGGTTGGGTGGCTGAGGCTGGAATGAGGAGGAGCAGAAAGCTCGGATTGAATCGCCCAGTGTGTCGATACCGCCCGGGCAGTGGCGCTACCTGCTGGTCGGCGAGAAGTTCTGAGCTCCGCGCGTCTTTCGCCACTGGATCCACGCGATCGCGGCGACGAAGAAGACGCTGCACAGGTAACTACCTTCCGGCCCTTGCGCGCCACCGGTCAGGGTGTCGAGGCCTTGCGGGCGCAGCGCCACCAGCAGCGCCGGCAAGTGCGTATCGATGCCAGTGACGCGCAGCTCGAAGCCGGTGGCGAGCAACCAGTTCCACCCCGCGTGCCAGCCCATCACGCCCCAGATATTGCCGGTCCGCAGCGCCCAGGCGCAGGCGAACAGCGAGAACAGGAACGTGCCGAGCATGACCCGGGGCGGCTGGTGCGGACTGAAATGCAGGAAGCAGAAAACGAGCGACACCAGCAGCACTGCCACCGTGACATTGGTCTTGCGCGCCACGACGGACAGCATCCAACCGCGGAAGATGACTTCCTCCACGCTCGCCTGGAACGTGAAACTCAATAGCAGCAGACCGATGTGCAGCAGGCGCGCAGTTCAATACCCTGCAGGACATCGCCTATCTCGACCCGAGGTATGGCGAGACCCAGGGCGCCCGCCGCTATGTGTTCCTGTACGAGGGCAACGCCGCCTTCAATCTGATCCAGCGCTGCTACAACCAGGGCGGCCGGCATACCTTCGTCATCGGTGCACGGGTGCCCGGCCCCAACGTGTTTCTGGACTGCCTGGCCGTGGGCGACAGCAACGACAGCGGCCCCCATCACCGCTGGTCCACCGGCACGCTGTACGACAACACCAAGGGATACATGCTGCGAGCGCAGAACCGCCGGTACAGCGGCACGGGGCACGGGTGGGCAGGCGCACAGCAGATGTTCTGGAACACCGAGCACGACATCTACGTGGTCCAGGCGCCGCCCTTCGCGATGAACTGGAGCGTGGGACAGGTGGGCGCTATTGCACCCGGGAAATTCCCGCCGGAGGAGCCAGCGGGGATCGTGCAGTCGATGGGCCAGGTGGTGACACCTCGCAGCCTGTATCTGCAGCAGTTGCGTGATCGTCTGGGCGAACAGGCGGTGGTCAACATCACCACGGAAGCGCAACGTGACGGGCGCATCTGGGACAGCCTGGCCGATGGTGCGGGGGAATAGCGCTCATAGCGGAGAGCGCTGGCAGCCAACGCATTGACGATCAGCTCCGCGATAAGCGGCAGGTGGAGCGCCCACCCAACAAAAAAGCCCCCGTTTCCGGAGGCTTTTTCGACTGAATCATGGTGGGCGGTACAAGGTTCGAACTTGTGACCCTTGCCGTGTGAAGGCAATGCTCTACCGCTGAGCTAACCGCCCGATGCTGCTGAGCCGCTCATTATAGGGCGGCAAATTTCGACGTCAACGGTTTCGCCGAAATTTCTTCACATCGTGTGCGTGGGCTTGTCCGCGGTCAGGATGCCGGCCAGCAGGGTCTCGATCCGGTGGCGGACGGTCTCCCCTTCCGCACCGTCGGCCAGCTGTACGCCGATGCCTGCCGCGCGGTTGCCCTGGGCCCCTGCGGGGGTCACCCAGATCACCTTGCCGGCCACCGGCAGGCGCTCGCCGGAGTCCGGCAGGGTGAGCAGCAGGAACACCTCATCGCCCAGGAAGTAGCGCTTGGGCGTGGGCACGAAGATGCCGCCGTTCTTCACGAACGGCATGTAGGCGCTGTACAGCGCGGCCTTGTCCTTGACGGCAAGGGACAGGATGCCCTGTCGGGCGTTGGTGGCGCTCATGCTCTATTCCCCTTGGCGTGCCGTTCGTTGACCTTTCCCCAGGCCAGCAGCAGCTCAACCACCGCAAGATCGGCGCGCACCGTGGTGCGCAGCAGGTCGCGGGTGCGGTTGGCCGCATCGAACCAGGCGGCCAGCTTGTGCAATCGATCGGGATCGGTCAAGCCACCGCCGGTGGCCTGGGCCAGGGCGAGATCGGCGGCGTGGCGCAGGCGCAGGGCGGCGTTGTCGTCGGCAGTCCAGCGCTGGGCCAGTTCCACCGCGCCGGCGCGGCCGGCGACGAGGGCTTCCAGGTCGGCGGCGACCTGGCGGCGCAGGGCCAGGCCGTCCTCGCGCAGCCACTGGTCGGCCAGGCCGGGATGGCCGCGGGCGGCGTCCAGCGCTTCGCGGGCGCTGGCCTCGCTGTGGCCCAGGGTCTGCAGCCAGGCGAGCGCTTCCTCGCGCGGCGGCAGCTTGAACTCCAGGCGCTGGCAGCGGCTGCGGATGGTGGCCGGCAGGCGCGCGGGGTCGGCGCTGATCAGCCACAGGTAGCGGCCGGGCTGCGGCTCTTCCAGGGTTTTGAGCAGGGCGTTGCAGGCGGCGCGGTTGATGGCGTCGGCAGGATCGACGATCACCACCTGGGCCACGCCGTACTGGGGGGTCAGCGAGAGCTTCTGCGAGACCTCGCGGATCTGCTCGATCACGATTTCGGTGCGCAGCTTGTCGCCGGATTTGTTGGGAATGAACGAGATCCGCTGCAGGTCCGGGTGGGTGCCCGCGGCCAGCAGCTGGGCGCTGCGCTTGGCCGCGGCAGGTTCGCCCTGCCCCAGCACGTGCTCGGCCAGCCGCAGCGCGACGCCCAGCTTGCCCAGGCCGGCCGGGCCGCAGAACAGCAGGCCATGGCCGAGGCGACCGGCGTCGAGCGCGGCCACGGTCTGGTCATAGGCGCGCTGCTGCCAGGGGGAAAAGGGTTCAGCCACGTTCCGGCTCCTGTGCCAACCATGCCGCCACGGCCGCCACCACCGCGCTGGCGACGCCGGCCTGGTCCTGGCTGGCGTCGATCAGGCGGTAACGTGCGGGGTCTTCGCTGGCACGCTGGCGGAACACCGCGCGCACCCGCTGGAAGAAATCATCGTGCTCGCTTTCAATGCGGTCCGGCCACAGGTCGCGGCCGTTGGCGCGCGCACGGCCGACCGCCACGTCCACATCCAGCAGCAGGGTCAGGCCGGGCAGCAGGCCGACGGCGCGGCGCTCCAGATCGGCGATCCACGCCGGGTCCAGGCCGCGGCCACCGCCCTGGTAGGCGTAGCTGGAATCGGTGAAGCGGTCGCACAGCACATAGGCGCCGCGCTGCAGCGCCGGGGCGATCACCTGGCGCACGTGCTGGGCGCGGGCGGCGAACACCAGCAGCAGCTCGGCCTCGGCCGAGAGTGGCTCGGCGGCGATCTCCTCGTCCGGCTTGAGCACCAGCGCGCGGATGCGCTCGGCCAGGGCGGTGCCGCCGGGCTCGCGGGTCAGCACCACCTCATGGCCGCGGGCCTGAAGGGCCTCGCGGATCGCGTTGATGGCGGTGGTCTTGCCGGCGCCCTCGCCCCCTTCCAGGCTGACGAAGTGCGGGTGCCGGTGCAGCGCGGGACTCATTGGGGGGCGGCCTCGTTGGTGCGTTTGCTGCGCAGTTGCTGCAGGTAGCGGGCAACGGCGGCGTTGTGGTCGGTGTAGTTGGCCGAGAAGATGTGCGCGCCACTGCCATCGCCCACGGCCACGAAGTACAGCGCGTCCCCCTTGGCTGGCTGCGCGGCGGCATGCAGCGCGTCACGCCCGGGCATGGCGATCGGGGTCGGGGTCAGGCCGGCGCGCGTGTACGTGTTGTACGGCGTATCGGTGGTGAGGTCGCGCTTGCGGATGTTGCCGTCGTAGCCGCTGCCGATGCCGTAGATCACGGTGGGGTCGGTCTGCAGGCGCATGCCGATCTTCAGGCGGCGCATGAACACCCCGGCGATCTGCGGGCGCTCGCTGGGCAGTGCGGTTTCCTTCTCGATGATCGAGGCGAGGATCAGCAGCTCATACGGCGAGTTCAGCGGCAGATCGTCCACGCGGCTGTCCCACGCGGCGGTGAGTTCTTTTTCCATCGCGGCATGCGCGCGCTTGAGCACGTCGATGTCGCTGTCACCGCGCTGGTAGACGTAGGTCTCGGGCAGGAAACGGCCTTCCGGGTGTTCGCCGGGGAAGCCGACCGCCTTCATGAGGGCGGCATCGTCCAGATCATCGGTGGTATGCACCAGCGGATCGGCACGCTTGAGCGCGGCGCGAAGCTGACGGATGTTCCAGCCTTCCACGATGGTGACGCGGTGCTGAAGGACGCGGCCCTGGCGCATGCGGGTCAGCAGCTCGCGCGGGGTCAGCGCCGGATCGAGCGCGTATTCGCCCACCTTGAGCTTGCCAGCGGCATCGAGCTGGCGCGCCAGCAGCTGCCACTGGGTGTCGCTGCCTTCGTCCACGCCGGCCTGGCGCAGCTTGCCGAGCACGGTGCTGAAGCCGTCCCCCGAGGCGATCACCACGCTCTCCGCACTGGGGGTGACCGGCGCATCGGCGAACGCGCCCTGGCGATGCCAGAACCATGCGCCTGCGGCCGCGACCAGCAGGGCCAGCACCAGCAACACGGCCAGTACGGCCAGACATCCCCGTTTCGCACCCGCCATGGTCACCTCGAATCAAATTCTTCGCCGCGCAGCATACCGCGCGGGTACTGCACACCGCCAAACGACTCAGGCATCGCTGCCCAGCGCCCGCAGCAGGCCACGGGCCTTGGCGCGGGTTTCGTCCAGTTCCTTGTCGGCCACCGAATCGACCACGATCCCGGCCCCGGTGCGGAAGCTGGCGGTATCGCCGGCCACTTCGGCGGTGCGGATCAGGATGTTCAGGTCCAGGTCGCCATCGCGGTTCAGCCAGCCGAACGCGCCGGTGTAGGCACCGCGCGCGGTCTGCTCCAGCTCGGCGATGATCTGCATGCAGCGCACCTTCGGGCAGCCGGTGATGGTGCCGCCGGGGAAGGTCGCGGCGATCACCTGGCCAGGGCTGACGTCCTCGCGCAGGCGGCCACGCACGTTGCTGACGATGTGGTGCACGTGGGCGTAACTCTCCACGGTCATCAGTTCATCCACCTCCACGCTGCCCGGTGCGCATATGCGGCCGAGGTCATTGCGCTCCAGGTCGATCAGCATCACGTGCTCGGCGCGCTCCTTGGGATGCCCGACCAGTTCCTGGATCCGCGCGGCATCGTCGTCGCCAGCGAAACGGGGGCGGGTGCCGGCGATCGGGCGGGTCTGCACGTCATCGCCATGCACCGAGACCAGCCGCTCGGGCGAAGAGCTGACCACCGCCCTGCCCTGCGCCATGAACAGCCCGGCGAACGGCGCCGGGTTGGCCACGCGCAGCTGCGCGTACAGCGCCTGTGGCGAGAGCGCATCGGTGAACTGCGCGCTCCAGCGCCGCGAGAGGTTCACCTGGAACACGTCGCCCGCGCGCAGGTAATCGATCACCTTGCCGACGCCGTCGGTGAAGCGCGGTGGCGCGTCTTCGCCGATCGCCACCGGGGGCTGCCAGGTTGGCAACGGGGCCAGCGCGGCGGCCGCGGCAAGGTCGTCCTGCAGGGTCTGCAGCAGCGCGACCTGACCGCTCTCGCACACGGCATGGAACTGGCCGAGCACGCGGTCGTGCAGCACCGCCGCCGGGCAGCGCAGCGCCAGCGCGGACGGCAGGCCATCGGCGCGCGCCGGCAAGGCCAGCACGTCTTCGATCTGCCCGGCCAGTTCGTAATCCAGCATCAGTGCCCAGCCACCGCGGAACGGCAGTGTCGTCTCCTCGCGCGGCAACCGCAGGGCGGCCCAGTGCGCGTCCAGCACGTCCAGGAAGCGGCCGTCCTGCGCCACGCCATCGGCATCACGCACCACGCCGTCGGCGTGCAGCGCGAGCGCTTCGCCGCTGCCCATCAGCAGCAGGTCCCAGCGCCCCTGCGCGGTGCCCGAGGCGGTGGACTCCATCAGCAGCGGGTAGCGCTGCGGGGCCAGGCGCTGCAGGGCCAGCAGGTCGGTGGTGGCGGGCAGCGGAAGCGTCTGGAACATGACAGGACACCGGAAGGGCGCGCAGCGTGCGCGGGGGCCAGATACACCAAGGCCGCCATGATGGCGGCCCGGGTGGGAGTGCACGGAACGGGCGGTCAGACGCGCTTGAACACCAGCGTGCCGTTGGTGCCGCCGAAGCCGAAGCCGTTGGACATCACCACATCGACCTTGGCCTCGCGTGCGGTGTTGGGCACGTAATCCAGGTCGCAGCCCTCGCCCGCTTCATGCAGGTTGATGGTCGGCGGGATGATGTTGTCGCGCAGCGCCAGCACCGAGAAGATCGCCTCCACGCCGCCGGCCGCGCCGAGCAGGTGGCCGGTCATCGACTTGGTGGAGCTGACCATCATCTTGTAGGCGTGGTCACCGAAGGCGGTCTTCATGGCCATGGTTTCGCCCAGGTCGCCCAGCGGCGTGGAGGTGCCGTGCGCATTGAGGTAACCGACCTGCTCCGGGGTCACGCCGGCGTCCTTCAGCGCCATGGTCATGCAGCGTGCCGCGCCTTCGCCGTTCTCGCTCGGGGCGGTCATGTGGTACGCGTCCGAGCTGGCGCCGAAACCGGCCAGCTCGGCATAGATGCGCGCGCCACGTGCCTTGGCGTGCTCGTACTCTTCCAGGATCAGGATGCCGGCGCCGTCGCCCAGCACGAAGCCGTCGCGTTCCTTGTCCCACGGGCGCGAGGCTTCCGCCGGTGCATCGTTGCGGGTGCTCATCGCCTTCATCGCGCAGAAGCCGCCCAGGGCGGTCGGCGAGGAGCCGCGCTCGGCACCACCGACCACCATCACGTCCGCATCGCCGTACTGGATCATGCGCATCGCGGTGCCGATGGAGTGGTTGGAGGTCGCGCAGGCGGAGACCGCCGAGAACGACGGACCCTTCAGGCCGGTGATGATGCTCAGCTGGCCCGGGAGCATGTTGATGATGGTCTTGGGCACGTAGAAGGGCGAGATCTTCTTGCCCTCGTGGAAATCGATGGTCTGCTCTTCGATGCCCAGCAGGCCGCCGATGCCCGCGCCAACGATGGCGCCGACGCGCTCGGCGTTGCCGTCGGTGATCTCCAGGCCCGAATCGTTCAAGGCCATGAAGGCGGCACCGAGGCCGTAATGAATGAACGGGTCCATCTTCTTGGCATCCTTGCCAGTGACCCGGAATTTGCCGAACTGTTCGTTGTCGGCGGTGATGTCGAAGTCCCTGACCTCACCTGCGATCTTGGTGGTGAAACGGTCCAGGTAGGACTGCGAAACGTTGGTCAGCGGACCGATGCCGGAACGGCCTTCGGTGATGCCCTTCCAACTGCTGGCCATATCATTGCCCAATGGCGAGACCATGCCCATGCCGGTAACGACGACGCGACGCTTCATTGCAGATTCTCCTGACCCGGGTGTTGCGGGTATCACGCGGTATAACGCTCAAAAGCACAGGGCCGCAAGCGCGGCCCCATGGGTTTGCCGCACGCGGTCGCAGCAATCGCCACGGCCGCGCGCGAGCCGCCTGACATCAAGCCTTGACGTGGGCGTTGATGTAGTCGATCGCAGCCTGCACGGTGCTGATCTTTTCGGCTTCTTCGTCCGGGATTTCGCACTCGAACTCTTCTTCCAGCGCCATCACCAGTTCAACGGTGTCCAGCGAGTCAGCGCCCAGGTCATCGACGAACGATGCGCTGTTGGTGACTTCCTCTTCCTTGACGCCAAGCTGTTCGACGACGATTTTCTTGACGCGTTCTTCGATGGTGCTCATTGGATATCGCTCCAGATGGAGTAGTGGTTCAAAAATGACGCCATCCGGTGAGGGATGACCGTGGGATAGTGTAGTGGAAACCAGCGACACCTTGCATTGCAGCAAAACATCAAACGGATCAACCACTTGCGGCGCACTCCTTGCGCCACATGCTTACGGCATGTACATGCCGCCGTTCACATGGAGGGTTTCGCCGGTGATGTAGCTGGCCGAAGGACCGGCCAGGAACGCCACCGCGTTGGCGATATCGGACGGCTCGCCGAGCCGCTCCAGGGCGATCGACTTGACCAGGCCGGTGCGCTGCTCTTCCGGCAGGGCCTTGGTCATGTCGGTGTCGATGAAGCCCGGCGCGACCACGTTGACCGTGATCCCGCGCGAGCCGATTTCCTTGGCCAGCGACTTGGAGAAGGCAATGATGCCGGCCTTGGCCGCGGCGTAGTTGGCCTGGCCGGCATTGCCGGTCACGCCGATCACCGAGGCGATGTTGATGATGCGGCCCTTGCGCGCCTTCATCATGCCGCGCATGACGGCCTTGGATGTGCGGAAGACGCTGGTCAGGTTGGTGTCCAGGATCGCCTGCCAGTCTTCTTCCTTCATCCGCAGCAACAGATTGTCGCGGGTGATGCCGGCGTTGTTGACCAGGATGCTGATGGCGCCGAATTCCTTGGCAATACCGTCCAGCACGGCCTCCAGCGCAGCAGCGTCGGTGACGTTCAGCGCGCGGCCGTGGCCACCCACGGCAGCCAGGCGCTCACCAATGGCGGCGGCACCGGCCTCGGTGGTGGCGGTGCCGATGACGGTCGCGCCCTGCGCGGCCAGTGCGTCGGCGATCGCGGCACCGATACCCCGGCTGGCGCCGGTGACCAGTGCGATTTCACCCTGAAGGGGCTTGCTCATCTCATTTCCTCGAACGGGATCGGCCTGGCCGGTCTGGCGCGAGGCCAGTCCAGCGCGGGCACGATCGGAAGACATCAGGCGGCCCAGGTCTCGCGGGCCGTCTCGAAATCGGCGGGCGTGGACAGTGTGCGCGCGTCCAGCGATTTGTCGATGCGTTTGATCAATCCGCTCAGCACCTTGCCCGGGCCACATTCGGCCACCCGGGTGACGCCGCGGGCGGCCAGCGCCTGCACGCAGCCGGTCCACTGGACAGGCAGGTACAGCTGCTGGACCAGCGCCTGGCGGATGGCGTCCACGCCGTCATGCACGCGGGCATCGACGTTCTGCACCACCGGCAGGGCCGGGGCGCGCCAGTCCAGGCCAGCCATGGTTTCAGCCAGGCGGTTGGCGGCTTCGCGCATCAGCGGGGTGTGCGAGGGCACGCTGACGGCGAGCTTGACGGCCTTGCGGACGCCCTTCTCGGCCAACAGGGCCAGCGCGCGGTCCACGGCGGCGGCGTCGCCACCGATGACGATCTGGCCGGGCGAGTTGTAGTTGGCCGGGACGACCACCTGGCTGCCGGCGGCCTGTTCGCAGACCTCCACGACGAGGGCGTCTTCCGCGCCGAGGACGGCGGCCATGGCCCCCACGCCGGTCGGGGCGGCTTCCTGCATCAACTGGCCGCGCAGGCGCACCAGATGGGCGCCGTCACGCAGCGACAGGGCGCCGGCGGCGACCAGGGCGGTGTACTCGCCCAGGCTGTGGCCGGCCAGGACGGCCGGCTTGGCGCCGCCAACGGCGTTCCAGGCGCGCCAGACGCCGATGCTGGCCGCCAGCAGGGCCGGCTGGGTGTACTCGGTACGGTTGAGCATTTCCTCCGGGCCGCCCTGGGAAAGGGCCCAGAGGTCGACACCGGCGCCGTCGGAGGCCTCGGTGAAAGCCTCGCGGATCTGCGGGTGCAGCTCGGCCAGTTCGGCCAGCATGCCCAGCGACTGCGAGCCCTGGCCCGGGAACACGAATGCGAGATTGGTATCGGTCACGCGATCATCCGCCTGCAAAAATCGAACGGCGAATGATAAAGGGGAACGTCGCCCTTCGTCTGTACTGCCGCGTATGTGGGCTCAGGTGAACAGCTGGAGGATGTCGAGGTCGCCGTCGCTGAAGAAGTCGATGCAGATCACGGCCAGCATCAGCACGCCCAGGGTTGTGGCGCCGTGGACGATCAGGATCGAGTGGGCCAGCGCGCGGGCCGAGCGGCCCATTTTCATGCTGTAACGGGCCAGCCCCTGGAGGCGACCGGTGACATCGTGGGCATGGGCGAGGACCGGCGCTTCGGCGCCGTCCATGGCCTGCGCCATCAGGTTCTGCAGCTGCTGCGGCCGATCTTCGTAGTACTTGGCCACGCCGTAGCCGAACATCAGCCAGTCGCGGGCCTGGGCCTGGGCGAGGTCCATGACTTCCAGGGGGTCTTCTTCGAAATCGATGAAGCCGATCTCGTTGCCGTCCCAGGTCAGGTTGCGCGGCAGTGGCTGGCCGAAATAAGCGCCTTTGCGGTGGGCCTGGGCGATGGCGTTCATCGCCGCGGACACCAGGCGGTCGCGGCCGGCATCGTCGGCTTCGCGCAGGCAGGTGTTGAACGAGGAGCCGTTGTCGCCCAGCACGAGGGCGGCGTGGCCGCTGCCGATCACGCTGGGGACGTTGACGCCCTGGGCCTGCAGTTCGGCCAGGCGGCGGGCTTCGGTTTCGCGGGCGGCATCGCCCCCGCGGTGCGGTGGTGGGCGCAGGGCATCAAGCTGGAAGCGGCGGGCGATGAAGTTCAGCAGCCCCAGCGCGACCACGCGGCTTCCTTCGCCGTACTGCTTCAGCCAGGCGCGCTGCCCTTCGATGACGATGGGCTCAACCATGACAGTTCTCCTGAAATGCTTACGGCCCCGTAATGGGGCCGTAACGACAGCGTCACGTTGTCGTAACTGAGGCTATCAATAGCGCAGCAGAGCAGAACCCCACGTGAAGCCGCCGCCGAAGGCTTCCAGCAGCAGCAGCTGGCCGCGCTCCACACGGCCGGAGCGGACCGCGTGGTCCAGCGCCATCGGCACGGAGGCCGAGGACGTATTGCCGTGCTTGTCGACCGTCACCACCACCTGGTCCATGGACATCTCCAGGCGCTTGGCGGTGGCTTCGATGATGCGCAGGTTGGCCTGGTGCGGGATCAGCCAATCCAGGTCGGCCTTGGTCAGCGCATTGGCTTCCAGGGTTTCATCGACGACCGAATCCAGCGCCTTGACGGCGTACTTGAACACGTCGTTGCCCTTCATCAGGATCGCGCCGCGGGCATTGTCGCCCTCGCCGAAACCGGCCGAGACGCCCACCGGGTTCCACAGCAGTTCTTTCTTGCTGCCATCCGAATGCAGGTGGGTGCTGAGGATGCCGGTGTCTTCGTCGGCCTTGAGCACGACGGCGCCCGCGCCATCGCCGAACAGCACGCAGGTGGTGCGCTCGGTCCAGTCGACGATACGGGTCAGGGTTTCCGCACCGATGACCAGCACATGGCGTGCATCACCGGAACGGATGAATTTGTCGGCCACGCTCAACGCGAACACGAAGCCCGAACAGGCGGCGTTGACGTCGAAGGCGGGGCAACCGCTCGCACCGAGCTTGGCCTGGATCAGGCACGCGGTGGACGGGAAAATCAGGTCAGGCGTGGTGGTACCCACCACGATCATGTCGAGCTGCGAAGCGTCGATACCGGCCGCTTCAAGCGCACGTACCGCGGCGTGGTAGCCGAGGTCGCTGGTGGTCTCGCCTTCGGCCGCAATGTGCCGTTCGCGGATACCAGTGCGCGATTGAATCCACTCATCGCTGGTGTCGACCATTTTCTCCAGATCCTGGTTGGTCAACACTTTTTCGGGCAAATAACTACCGGTGCCCGCGATCCTCGAGTAGATCCGCTTGCTCATTGCATGTCCTGTAGCACGATCACCAAACGTGGTGATCGGGAAGAATGGGGTAAAGGCCGCCGCCCGACCGGGCAGCGGCCTTCACAAATCAATCTTCTTCGACGGCCGAGTTCGACTTGGTCGTGATCACCTTCTTGCCGCGGTAGAAACCGTCAGCGGTGATGTGGTGACGCAGGTGCACTTCACCGGTGGTCGGATCGGTGGACAGCTGCTTGGCGCTCAGGGCGTCATGCGCACGGCGCATACCGCGGCGGGACGGGGTGACACGGGATTTCTGCACAGCCATGGGATTGCTCCAAACTCGGTTCGTTTTGCTTCGTCGTATCGTCGCGCAGGACGCCAGCGCCCAGCA
Organism: Stenotrophomonas sp. RIT-551; assembly: GCF_026241915.1. Taxonomy (NCBI): domain Bacteria; kingdom Pseudomonadati; phylum Pseudomonadota; class Gammaproteobacteria; order Lysobacterales; family Lysobacteraceae; genus Stenotrophomonas; species Stenotrophomonas sp. RIT-551. The sequence goes on from NZ_JAPJIU010000023.1 coordinate 24,043, forward strand.
CAGTTTTCGCTTTCGCCGCAGCCGCCGACGACAATCCGGCTGCTATTGTTTTTTCAGTGCCGCCAACGCCGCGAACGGATTGGCCTTGCTGATTTCTTCTTCGGTCGGTGCCCAGTCCTTGTCCACTGCCTCGCCATCGGGAGACAACGGCACGACGGGCACGGCCAGGACGAGTTCGTCCTCGACCAGTTCCAGCGGTCGCAGCATGCCGTCTTCGGGCACCAGCCACGGCTCCCAGCCTTCCGGCAGCGAGGATTCTTCCTCTTCGCTGCGGATCAGACCGAGCCGCTGCACCATCGAAACCGGCAACAGGAAACGCTGCAGGCTGCGCTGACAGATCAGCGGCAGCGCGGTGTCGATGGACAGTTCAACATAGGATACCCGCAGGATGTCGTCGTGCGCGAATTCCAGTGCATAGGTGCACTGACCTTCGGTATCGGCAACAAGGCCTTGCAGGCGGGTCAATTTCGCTAGATCCACCTGGCCATCGAAGCGCCTGCGCGCTGCGACCATCCGCCAAGCATCCAGCATTTCGGGCACGTTTGCGGACATAAGCCGCTGAATGTTAAGGATCGCCCGGGCTGCTGTCAAATGCCTGCGCAGTCAGGTTGCCGATCCCCGCCCCGAGGGGCCAGACTGCCGCCCTTCCGTGCCCGGTATTGTCGCATGACCCCACTGCTGCTTGCCTCCACCTCCCGCTAC
>NZ_JAPJIU010000024.1:0-24003 GCF_026241915.1 Stenotrophomonas sp. RIT-551
GCCTCCGCCTCCGGCCGTCGATGCACACCTGACGGTGATCAATGCGCGCGATGCGCAGTTCACCGGCAAGGGCATCCGCATCGGCGTTGTCGATTCCGGCGTAAGCCGCACCCATCCGGCGGTGTCCGGGCGGGTGGTGTCCAGCCGCGCCTACATCGATCCGCTGGTCAACAATCTCAACATCGATGACGTGGTCGGCCATGGCACGACGGTGGCCTCGCTGGCGGCGGGACGCGCGTTCGGCGCCTGGCCGGGCGGCGTCGCGCCGGAGGCGCTGATCGTCTCGGCACGGATCATCGCCGACAAGCGGCCTGCCGACGATGGCTCGGGCAATGGCAACGAAGTGACCGGCGCGCTCGGTCTGGCCGGCGTCCACCAGGATCTGATCACCGACGGTGTGCGGATCATGAACAATTCGTGGGGCGGGCTGTATTGGACCAACACGGCCGCCACCGCACCGATCGCCGCGGAGTATCGCCCGTTCATCGTTGGCCACAACGGCCTGGTGGTGTTCGCGACAGGCAACGAGAGCCGCGCCAATCCGTCCAGCATGGCCGCACTGCCCAGCCAGCCGGGCCCGGGCAATACCCGGCCGGCGGCGGATCTGGAGCGCGGGTGGCTTGCGGTGACCGCCGTGGACACCAACAAGCCCGATACCCTCGCGTCCTACGCCAATGCCTGTGGTGTGGCAGCCAATTACTGCCTGGCCGCGCCAGGCACGGCCGTCTTCCTCGATCCCAAGAACCCTGGCGGTCCGTTGCTGTACGGGTCTGGCACCTCTTACGCGGCGCCGCTGGTCTCCGGGGCCGCCGCGCTGGTCTGGGAAGCCTTCCCGACGTTGACCACGGACCAGGTCCGGCAGGTATTGCTGGGCACCGCGACCGACCTGGGCGCGGCCGGTACCGATGCGGTCTTCGGGCATGGCCTGCTCAACGTGGGTCGCGCCGTGCGCGGGCCGGGTCGGCTGGACTGGGGCGACTTCCATGCGGCGCTCGGCACCGCCTACACCGTCTGGTGGGGAGGCCTGTCGGGCGCGGGCGGGGTGGTCGTTGACGGCGGTGGCAACGTGGTCGACGGGATCGATGATCCGGGCATGACGCTCGGCGGGGAGAACCGCAATGCCGGGCAACTGCGCATCACCGGCGGGGCGACCGTAGCCATCAACGACCTGTATCAATCCGACATCGTGGTGGACGCCGACTCCTATCTTTACGCCTGGGATGTGATCACCAACGGGACGATCACCAACAACGGCGTCATGCAGATCAACTCCAACGCGAACCCGCGGATCGCCACGCAGTACAACGGCGATCTGTACAACAACGGCATCCTGTTCAACCGCGACCACGCCAACAGCACCCTCAACGGCAACTTCATCCAGAGCGCGACGGGTGAGTTCTGGATGTTGCTGGGCACCGATCCGCTCCACATCGGCGGCCGGGCGACGCTGGATGGCGGACTGTTCGTCTATGGGTTGGCGGAGGGCTACGTCGCACGGCGGGAGCATGAGGTGCTGGTGGCCGACGGGGGCGTCAACGGGCAGTTTTCCTCGCTGGGCTTCAATGCAGCCACGTTGCCACTGCTGCAGGCGACCGTGCACTACGATCCCAACCGCGTGTATCTGGACGTGGAGCCCACGTCGGTCACCACTGCTGCAGCGGCCCGCACGTCCGATGTCGGCACACTGGCCTCGGCCGCACGTGTGGAAGCGGCGTTCCAGGCGCTCGATGCGCGCCTGCAGCCGTCGGCACCCTCGACCGCGATCGTGCTGGATCCCGCCCTGACCGCAGCGGCGGGGGCGATCCAACAGACGCCCACCGACCAGGCGTTGAGCCAGACGCTGGACAGCCTGTCCGGCAAGGCGCATGGGCTGGCCGCTGCGATGACGTTCGATGCGATCGACATGAACCGTCGCGGTCTGTCGGCGCGTCTGGATGCAGCGATGGCCACGCCCCGTCTGCGCGGCGCATGGCACAGCGCGCTGGGCGAGGCGGGGCAGGGCAGCTTCGCCGGCACGGGGGCGCAGACCCAAGGCTGGATGATGGGTCAGGATCTGGCCCTGGGCAGCAGCGGCATGATGGGCGTCGCCTTCGGCGAGACGCGCAGCAACAGCAGTCGTGACTGGGGCGGTGACCGTGGCCGCGATCGTCAGTCGCAGGCGCAGGTATATGCCGGCTGGAATGTCGGCAACGGCTATGCCATCGGCCAGGTCGGGGTCGGTCAGTTCACCCGCAACATCGACCGGCAACTGCTGCTGGGCGCTGGGCAGTACGGCGTCAACGCGCGTTACGGCGGCCACTTCAGCACCGCCAGCATGGAGTCCGGCTACCGCTTCGGCTCGGCGGTGGCGGGGCTGACGCCCTACCTGGGCGCGGAATACGCCCGCGTGGACAGCGACAGCTTCAGCGAGGACGGCGGCTTTGGCTTCGGCCTGCGCGCCGAAGGCAACGTTGCCAGCCGCAGCCAGGCGCTGGCCGGCCTGCGGGCGGAGACGCGCTGGGGCAGCTGGTCGCTGCGCGGTTACGCGGAGTGGCAGCAACTGCTGTCCAGCACCGGGCTGGATCCGCAGGCGAGCTTCGTCGGCGTGGAGGCCTGGGCACCGTTGGCAGGCCTGCAGCCGGCCCGCTCGGGCGGCTTGTTCGGGCTCTCGGTGGAGTCGTGGCTGAGCCGCAGCAGTCGCCTGGCGTTCGGCTATGACCAGCGCTTCGGCCCGCGCGGCGATCTGCGCCAGGTGCAGCTGCGCTACTCGGCCGGGTTCTGACGGCCGGTCTCACTGCGAGGTGTATGAAAAAAGAGGGCGCGATCGATGATCGCGCCCTCTTCGTTTGTCACGCCGGCTCAGTTGCCGCGCAGCGTGCCCCGCCGCGGCGTGCTGCGCCCCAGCGGCATTTTCAGCTTGCCGATGGAGAGGATGCGCGACTCGGCGATCTGGTCGGCGGCGCGTTGCGGGGCGATGCCCTCGCTCTGCGACAGCGCGAAGATGCGGCCGAGGTTGTGGTAGATGCTGCGGATCAGGCGCATCGCGCGCTCACGGTTGTAGCCGTCGATCTCCAGCGAAACGTTCATCACGCCACCGGCGTTGACCGCGTAATCCGGTGCATAGAGGATGCCGCGGGCATGCAGTTCGTCACCCACTTCCAGGCTGGAGAGCTGGTTGTTGGCCGTGCCGCAGACGATCCTGCACTTCAGGCGCGGCAACGTGTCCGGATTGATCGCGCCTTCCAGCGCGCACGGCGCGAAGATGTCGGCGTTGACGTCGTAGATGTCCTCCGGCTTGACCGCTTCGGCACCGTACTCGGTGACGGCGCGATCCACGCGCGCGCTGTCCAGGTCGCTGACGTACAACTTGGCACCACGGTCGCGCAGCAGCTTCACCAGTTCCATGCCGATGTGCCCCAGGCCCTGCACCGCGATGCTGGCCTTGCCCACTTCCTCATGGCCCAGCTTGTGCTGCATCGCCGCCATCAGCGCCTGCAGCGCGCCATAGGCGGTGAACGGGGCCGGGTCGCCGGAGCCGCCATGTACCTGGTGCACGCCGGTGACGTACTCGCTTTCCAGGTAGATGTTCTCCATGTCGTTGACATCGGTGCCCACGTCCTCGGCGGTGATGTAGCGGCCGCCCAGCGAATCGACATAGCGGCCGAACGCGCGGAACAGCACTTCGCTCTTGTCCCGCTTCGGATCGCCGATGATCACCGCCTTGCCGCCGCCCACGTTGAGCCCGGCCAGGGCGTTCTTGTAGGTCATGGTGCGGCTCAGGCGCAGCGCATCGGCCAGGGCCTCGTCGGTGCTGGCGTAGGGACGCATGCGCACACCGCCCAGGGCCGGGCCCAGGGTGGTGTTGTGGATGGCGATGATCGCCCTCAGACCGGCATCGCGGCTGTGGCAGAACACCACTTGTTCGTGACCGGTGGTTTCGAGGGTTTCAAATAACATGGTGGCTCCGATGGTGCGAACGGTGGCGAACAGCGGCGAACGCGCCAGCAAAAGGTGGGTTGTAAAACAAAAAAAGCGACGTCGTCGGGTCTCGGACGGGTCGCGCGGCGCCATTCTAGTCCATTCCGATGGAGGGTGCTGTCAGGGGATCTCCCGTCGCGCCGTCATTAAAGTTGCTGAAGCGCAGGCCGATGCCGTGGCAACGGTGTGGATGGCCGGTCATCGCAGGAAGGATCACGTGGGCGCAGTCGCAACAGGGCAGGTGCGGGACCCGGTGCATCCGGGGCGATGGGCATGAGCGTCGCGATCTGGGTGGGGGTTGCGGTGCTGGTGCTGCTGGGTGGGGTCGCGCTGCTCCTCCAGCGGCGTGTCGCGCCGGTACCCGCGACGGGGCGCGCAGCCGCCACGCAGGCGTGCGGAGCGTTGCCCGCAGGCAGCGTTCCGCCAGGCACCGACCCCGTGGCGGTGCTGCAGGCCGGGCTGCACACGCTGGCGCTGGTGCCCCGCAGTGGCGATGCTGCCGATGCAGCGGCCCCGCACGCGCTTGAGCTGCGCGATGCGGTCACCGCCTCGCTGCTGGCGCGGGACTGGTCGGCCCGCCACCTGCCTCGCCGCCCACAACTGCTGCCGCAGCTGATCCAGACCGTCAACGACAGCGACGCCTCGGCGCGCGCGATGGCCGGGATCATCAGCCAGGACCCGGTGCTGACCGGCAACCTGCTGCGCATCGCCAACAGCCCGGTCTACCGGGTACAGACACGCCCGGTGGAAACGCTGCAGCGGGCCGTCACCCTGGTAGGGACCGATGGCATCCGCCAGATCATCAGCGCGGTGCTGGTGCAGCCGGTGATGCAGCTGCAGTGCGATGCCTTTCCGCAGTTCAGCGCGGTGATCTGGGAGCACGCGCTGCTGGCATCGCGCGCCGCCGCTGATCACGCGCGCACGGTGACCCACGAAGATGGCTTCGCCGCGCAGTGGCTTGGTCTGACCCAGGGCCTGGGGGCGGCGCTGGTGATGCGGCACCTGCTCGATGCCTGCGCCGAGCAGGGCGTGGCGGTGCCGCCGCGCACGCTGGCGGCCGAACTGCTGGACAGCTGGACCCTGCCGGTGGCCAGCCGGATCGCCGCCGCATGGGAGCTGCCCAAGGCCGTGCACGATGCCTTGATCCGCCAGAGCGGCAGTGGGCTGGCGGCCAGCCTGCGCCTGGCGCGCGCGGCGGCCGCGGCCAGCCTGCTGTGCCGCCACGGCCAGATCGGCCAGGCCCAGGCGCTGGCCCTGCTGGAACAGCTGGACGACACGCCGCCGCACGCGCTGCAGTGGATCTGGCGGCGGGTCCACGGCCGGGCGGTGGAGACCGTGGACTGTGACGAGGCCGAGTACGACGTGGCCCGGGCGGGCTGAGCTAGAGCTGCGATTCCAGTGGCAGCCAGCTGATCGCACGCGCGCTGGCACGCAGCCAGAAACCGGCGTCCGGTTCGCGGTACAGCCAGTGCGGCGGCTGTGCATCGCGTTCCAGCCAGCGCACGTCGCCCTCCGGGCCCAGGGCCACCCAGTAACTCTGGCTCGGGCTGGCCAGGCGCAGATACTCCTGGCGCAGTTGCGCGGCAAGCACCGGATCGTTGAACAACACGCCCATCTCGGTGTTGAGGTACGCCGAGCGCGGATCCAGGTTGAACGAGCCGACGAAGCCACGCTGGTCATCGATCATGAACGCCTTGGTGTGCAGGCTGGCCCCGCTGCTGCCGAACAGGCCACCGCCATCCACGTTGCCGCGTGATTTGAGCTCGTACAGCTGCACGCCACTGCGCAGCAGCGGCGCACGGTAGTGCATGTAGCCGCTGTGCACGGCGGCCACGTCGTTGGCCGCCAGCGAGTTGGTGATTACCCCGACCTGGGCACCGCGCGCGACCATTGCGCCCAGCCCTTCGGTGCCGTCCTCGCCCGGGACGAAGTAGGGCGAGATCAACAGCGCCTTGTGCCGCGTGCTTTCCAGTTCCTCCACCAGCCGCGTCACCAGCCAGCCGGCCTGGTCGTCGCGGCGGTGCTTCATCGGCGGGTCCGAGGCGATCTCCACCTCGCCGCTCCAGTGCAGGTCCAGTGCATCGCGGTAGTACGAGCGCTGCGCCTGCGAGCGCGCGACCCTCTCCAGGTAGGGCTTGGCACTGTCCAGCCGCGCTTCGTGCTCGCTTTCGCGGATCAGCAGGCGCAGCTGCGGCTCGGTGTAGAACGCCAGCGCGCGGATCGGCACGGCGGTGTCGCTGTTCCAGTAGTCGTCGAAAATGGTGTTGGCCTGCTTCACCGCTTCGCCGGCCACCAGCAGGTCCAGGTCGCGGAAGTTCACGTCCTGCCGCGCGCTGAAATATTCCTCGCCGATGTTGCGGCCACCGACGATCGCCACGCGCCCGTCGGCGATCCACGACTTGTTGTGCATGCGGTGGTTGACGCTGAAAACGCGCTGGACCATCTCGACCAGCCGCCACAGCCCGCTGCGGTTGCGGAACGGGTTGTACAGGCGGATTTCGATGTTGGGGTGCGCATCGAGCGCCATCATCAGCGCGTCCTTGTCCTGGGCATTCATGTCATCGAGCAGGATGCGCACCCGCACGCCGCGCTCGGCGGCGCGGTACAGCTCGTTGGCCATCAGGTGGCCGATCAGGTCGTCCTGCCAGATGTAGTACTGCAGGTCCAGGCTGCGCCCGGCGTGCTGGGTGATCACCGCGCGCGCGGCGTAGGCATCGAGCCCATCGGAGAGGAAGGCCACGCCGGTCTGGCCGGGATGCTCGGCCTGCAGGCGGACCAGCTCGCGATCGATCGCGGTCTGGTCGGCCTGCGTGGGCAGCACCGTGGAGCGCTCGCCGAGCGCCTGCGGGGTGAGGTGATCGGCCAGCAGCAGGCCACTGAGCACCAGCAGCACCAGCAAGGCCACGATGATCCCCAGCCAGCGCAGCAGCCGGCGCCAGAACGGTCGTTTCTCGGTCATGCCCCGATCGTAAGCGGCAGGGGCGTGCAGGGCGAGTGCCGGGACGGTCTAGAAACGCTCGTCCGGCGCCAGGTAACGCCACTGGCCCGGCACCAGCTTGCCCATCGCCACGCGGCCAATGCGCAGGCGGCGGATGCTGACGACCTCCAGCCCGACCTGGCGGCACATGTCGCGCAGCTGGCCCGGATGCACCGGCTTGATCGCAAAGCGCAGGCGCGTTTCGTTCTGCCAGCTCACCTTGCACGGCGGCAGCGGCCAGTTGCGGAAGCTCAGGCCATGCGCGAGCCGCTTCATGCCGTAAGGCGCCAGCTCGCCACTCACTTCCACCAGGTACTCCTGCTCCAGCGTCGCGCCGCGGTCCTTCAGGTGCGAGATCACGCGCCCGTCCTGGCTGACCACGACCAGGCCGCTTTCGTCATCGGACAGCGGCATCACCAGCTGCAGGGCGTGGAAATGTCGCTGCAGCAGGGTCACCCCGGTGGCGTCGAGCTCACTGCGGCTTTCCGGTGTCACCAGCGCACACAGTTCGTCCGAACGCATGCCGGCCGGCTTGTGCAGCAGCATGCTCACGGTCTCGGTGCGGGTTGCCTCGGCGTTCTCGCGCAGCACGATCACTTCGTCGGTGACCAGGGTCTGCGGCTGTTCCACCACCTGGCCGTTGACGGTCACCCAGCCGCCCTCGATATAGCGCTGGGCGTCGCCACGGGAGCAGCCGATCAGGCTGGTCAGGCGTTTGTCGAGTCGGATCGGGTCGGTCATCGGGCAGGCAACATAAAACGGGAAGCGGGCGGGGAGTGTACTGGCTGGGGCCCGGTGCTGCGCGATGATGGCCGCTGCGGCTCAGGCCGGCGTGCGTTCCAGGTGGGTCAGGTACAGGCGCAGATCGAACTCCAGCTGGTGGTAATCCGCTTCCATGTGGGTACACAGCTGGTAGAACGCCTTGTTGTGGTCCGATTCCTTCAGGTGGGCCAGTTCGTGCACCACGATCATCTTCAGGAACGGCGCCGGCGCCTCGCGGAACACCGTGGCGATGCGGATCTCCCGGCTGGCCTTGAGCTTGCTGCCCTGTACCCGTGAGACGGTGGTGTGGGTGCCCAGGGCATGCTTGAGCACCTGCAGCCTGCTGTCGTAGATCACCTTGGACAACGGCGCGGACTGGCGCAGATAGCGCTCTTTCAGGCCCTGGGTGTAGTCGTAGAGCTGGCGGTCGTTGCGCACGGTGTGCAGCTGCGCATAGCGGCGCTCCAGCCACGGCCCCAGCCGGTCGCCCGCGATCAGCTCGCGCACCTGCTGCTGCAGGGCGTCGGGATAGCCGGCGAGGTACTTCAGGGCGGTCATGCGGGCGGTTGGGGCGGGGCGGGCAGACCAGTATGATGGCCCCCGGAATCCCGCAACAACAGATGCTAGGTGTATGGCGAAGGCAAATCCCCTGCAGGAGCAGCTGCTCAAGGCTGGGCTGGTCAAGAAATCCCAGGTCTCCCAGGCCGCCCGTGAACAGGTGAAAGCCCGCCACGGCAAGGCCCCGGTCGCGCCCAGCGAAAGCCAGCGCGAGGCCGAGCGCCTGCGTGCGGAGAAAGCCGAGCGTGATCGCGCGCTGGAAGCCGAGCGCAAGGCCAAGGCGCACGCGCAGGAGCTGCAGGCCCAGGTCCGCCAGATCATCGAGGCGCACAAGGTCAAGCGCGAGGGCGAGAGTGAATACCGCTTCAACGACGGCACCGTGATCCGCACCCTGCTGGTCAACAACGTGCTGCGCCGGCAACTGGCCTCGGGCAGCCTGGTGATCGCCCGCCACGGCGAGAGCTTCGAGCTGCTGCCCCGCGCCGCGGCCGAGAAGGTCCGCGAGCGCGATGCGAGCGTGATCGTGCTCGACAACAGCCAGCCCGCCGGCAGCGAGCCGAGCACCGGCAACGCCGAGGATGATGCGTACTACGCCCAGTTCCAGGTGCCCGACGACCTGGTCTGGTAAGCGCTGCCTGAAGCGTTCACCCGGCGCCGTGCGCGTTCAGCCCCACGTCGGCTGGCCGCGTCGGGCCGGGTCTATGCTGGTGTCCTGACACCGGCATGGGAGATACATCATGGCGACAGGTTGGGCAGGCGACGGCGCCGTCCAGGATCAGATCGACGCCACTGTCGATGACGCCATCCAGCGGGCCCGCGCACAGCTTCGCGACGGCCCCGGGCTGACCCACTGCGAACACTGCGAGATGCCCATTCCCGAGGCGCGGCGCAAGGCCGTGCCCGGTGTGCGCCTGTGCGTGCGCTGCCAGGAAGAAGAAGACGCCGCCCAGCACGAAGGCACCGGGTACAACCGCCGCGGCAGCAAGGACAGCCAGCTTCGGTAGGTGCCGACCGTTGGTCGGCACGCAATAACGCATACCGACCAACGGTCGGTATCTACAACCGGCGTGGCACGCGCCCTCAACCGTCCCCCTGGATCCCGCCCGGTGCCTGCGACGGATCCCGCCAGCGGCGCACGGTGCGCTGGAAGAACATGTTGTTGGGCATCTGCAGCACCGTCCCTTCGTGCCCGCTGCCGGTTTCCTGCAGCGTGGTGTAGATCAGGTTGATGTCGATCACCCGGCCCTTGAGCCCGGGCTTCTCGCCGTTTTCCAGCAGCTCGATGTAATCGTGCAGGCGGAACGGGCGCGTGGTGAAGATCAGCAGCGTGCAGAAAATGTTGGACAACACGCTCCAGGCGGCGAAGAACGCCACCGCGCCCACCGCAGCGAAGCCGGTGAACGCCGTCCAAAGTACCGTCGCCGAAACGCCCACGATGTTGAGCACGATCAGCAGTACGGTGAAATACACCACGAAGGTGAACACCCGGCGCGCGCCCATGATCATTTCCGGCGGCAGTGTGTAGTGGTCGCCGACCCGGCGGATCAGGCGCCGGGCGACCAGCCGCAGCAGCCAGGCCACCAGCAGCGTCACCAGGATCTGCAGGGCAGGGACCCCGTAGTGCAGCCATTCGTGGGTCCAGGCGGGCAGATGGTCTTTCATGGGGGCGGAATTCCTTTGCAGCGATAGTGCCGATCCCACCATGGTAATGCCGATGCGCGTCACCGCATCGTGGTATCGGCTTACTGCAGCGGCCTGCCATACAGATCCAATGCAGCAATCATCGCCGAGGCGCACAGCGGCGCGTTCTGCGCGTATTGCACACACACATCGGGTGCTGCGGGCGCCAACGACAGCTGTATCTGCAGCGGGCTCCACGGCAGCGTGCAGCTGGTGGCCAGTGAGAGCAGCACGGCCAGGCAACTGGAAGACATGGGGATACTCCTTGGCGAGCGCCGGTAGTGACATGGGATTGGATGCCGCTGCCACCGGAAAGGTTTAAAGGCCGCGCAGAAAAAGAAATCCAGCGGCGGCTTAAACCTTTTCCGTGCCCCCCGCATCCAACGGATATGCTCGACACCACCATGTCCCCTTCCAGCGCCCCGACCGAGGCCGACGCCGCCGATGACCACGCCCTGGTGCGTGCCGCGGCGGCCGGTGACGTCACCGCGTACGAGCGCATCTACCGGCGGCATTCGCCGCGCGTGTACGCCGTACTGTGGCGGCTGTGCGGCGGCCACGCGGCCCGTGCCGAGGATGCGCTGCAGGAGGCCTTCCTGCAGGCATGGCGCGCCCTGCCGGGGTTCCGCTTCGAAAGCAGCCTGGGCACCTGGCTGCACCGCCTGGGCGTGAACGCGGCACTGATGGAACTGCGCGCCAACGCCACCGGCGATGCGCGCGATGCCGGCGAGGAGGGCTGGGAGTCGCTGGCGACGCTGCCGGCCCAGGACCGCTGCGCCGGTACCTCCATGGACCTGGAGCGCGCGCTGGAAACACTGCCGCCCCGTGCCCGGGCAGTGCTGGTCCTGCACGACATAGAAGGCTGGAAACACCAGGAAATCGCCGACCAGCTGCAGATGGCGGTCGGCAGTTCCAAAGCACAGTTGCACCGTGCGCGTGGCCTGCTGCGCGCGCGCCTAGGAGAAACCGCATGAGCCCCCATGATTCCGATGACAACGCACTGAGCGCACGGCTGCGCGCCCTGCCGGCCGAGCGTCTCCCGCCGGCACGGGTGTGGCAGGGCATCGCCGCACAGTTGCCGGCGCAGACCCCGGCCCCGGCCCCGGCGGCTGCCGTGGCAACGCTGTCGACACGCCGCCGGCGGGAGCGCTGGCCGCTGCGCATCGGGCTCGGCCTGGCCGCCGCGCTGGCGCTGCTGATGGTGGTGCCGACGCCGGTCCCGCATACGCCGGCGCCCTCGTTGCTGCAGCGCCAGGCCGACGCCATGGCCGGTGAATACCAGCAGGCCATCGCCGCCTTGCCCAGCGACGGTGTCACCGAGGAGTGGCGCCCGGCCCTGCACGAACTCGATGCCAGTGCGGTCAACATCCGCGCCGCCATCGCTGAAAACCCCCGCTCGGGCTATCTGCTCGGGCAACTGCAGCGCACCTACGCGCTGCGCCTGCAACTCACCCAGCAGGCGGTGTTTTCCGCCGGCCTGCCCACCTGAAGGAGATCCCCATGCGTAGTCCTCTGTCCCTGATCGCGGCCCTGGCGCTGTGCCTGCCGCTGGTCGCCCAGGCCGCCACCAGCGTCAATGAGCGCCATCCACTGGGCGCCGGCGGGCGCGTGGAAATCAGCAACATCGCCGGCAAGGTCACCGTGCGTGGCTGGGATCGCAACGACGTGGCACTGACCGGTTCGATGGCCGACGGGCTCACCCTCAAGCAGGACAGGAGCAGCAACCGCGTGCGCTGGGAAGTGGAGTATCCGCGCGGCCGCAGCAACGGTGGGGCCACGCTGGAGCTGCGCGTTCCGCGCGCGGTGGAAGTGCAGCTGGGCACCGTCAGCGCCGACATCGACGTGGCCGACATCGACGTGCGTCGCCTGCAGGCCAACAGTGTCAGCGGCAGCATCATCGCGGCCGGGCGCAGCGGAGAAACCACCTTGAACACGGTCAGTGGCGGCATCCGCTCGCAGGTGCAGACCCCGCGGCTGGACGCGCGCACGGTCAGTGGCCAGTTGCTGGCGGGCGGCGGTGCCTCGGGCGAGGTGGCGGCCGAATCGGTCTCCGGCCGGGTCAACGTCACTGCCGGGCGGATCCAGCGGCTGGCGGTGGAAACCGTCTCGGGCAGCCTGGACGTGAGCGCGACCGGCATGGCGCCGGGCGGCAAGGTGACGATGCAGACGGTCAGCGGATCGGTCGCGCTGAAGCTGCCGGTCAATGTCTCGGCGCAGCTGAACGTCAGGACGTTCAGTGGGGGTATCCAGTCCGATGCCGGGCAGGTGGAGAAGCCGCGCTATGGCCCGGGCAGCAGCCTGGATGCGCGTCTGGGCTCGGGCGATGGGGATATTTCGATCAACTCCCATTCCGGGAGCGTGCGGGTCAGCCTGGGCCGCTGAGTGCGGCCACCGCACCGGCCGATGCCGGTGCGGTCGGCAGCAACGTCAGCCGGCTTTTTTCAGCGCCAGGGTATTGCCCAGCACTTCGATCTTGCCGCCACCTTTACGGAAGGCAGCCAGATCCGCAGCGATGCTCTGGCTGCTGACGGCGGAGTTGGACCCTTGCTTGCGGTCGACGCGAACGGTGTTGCTTGCCTTGGGGGAGGTCTTTGGCGTACGAGCCATGGATGCTCCTGCTATGGATGAAGCGTGGAAGAAAACGTCGACAGATCCTGCTGTTGTCGACGGTAGTCCTGCCGCACGAGGCGGCAATCATCGCCGCCCATGTCGAACTGGCGGCAGATCGCGGGTCGCTGCGAGTAGATCGTGCAGCGCAGGTGATACGGGTCGATCGCGGCGCACCAGCCTTCTTCGTTGCGTGCCATCACCGTGCCGCCACGCGCATCGGTGTCCAGCAGGTAGCCGGGCACGTTGTCGTCAGGCATGACGGTGACGGTGAGCCGACAACACACCGCATCGCAACGACGGCAGTCGATGGGGTCGGGCTCGGACGATGTAAGGAGTGCAGCCAGGCGTTCGCCCAATCTGAAGATCTCTTGGCGGCTCGGGGTGCAGCAGGCTGTGAACGAGCCGGATCACAGCGATGAGCGATCCCGGCACCGCGGACGAATCCGGACGGTGGCAGCATCGAAGAGGACGGTGGCCTGGGAGGCCCGGAAGATGGTGCTTGTTGCGTCAAGCGCATTGCGCTTTGAAGCCGAAAGATGATAGCGCTTCCGGCGTAACGTTTTGTTAATAAGGCCGTTCACGCCTCTTCAGGCCTTGTGCGACAAGGCCTGGTGCAAAAAAAGAGTCAGTTGGCGGCGGCCAGCGCCAGCCCGTGGACCACACCGAAGGACGGATTGCCGCGGACCAGGGTCGAGCCCGGGAAGGCATTGGCGACGGCCTGCTGCAGGTAGCCGGCGCGCGACATGCCCCCGGTCAGGAACACCGCTGCCGGGTCGTGGCCGATATCGCTGCGGACCTGCTCGAGCAGGGCGGTCAGTTCGCCGAGATAGCCGCCAGCGGCGGTTTCCAGACGCGAGGCATCGATCTGCACCTGCAGGCCGCGTTCGATGAACCCAAGCGCGCTGTCGTGACTGGACACACCGCTCAGGGCGATCTTGCAGCGTTCGACCTCGCGGTACAGGCGCGCGGTGTTGCCGGTGTCCTGCAGGGCAGTCAGGCGCGGGCCGAACGGCGCGTCCACATCGCGGTAGGTGTGCTGGCGGAAATCGCGCTGGCGGGTCATGTCCTGCACCATCGCCGCTTCCACGTAGTGATGCGCGGGCACGCGGGTGATGCCGCGGCCGAACAGCGGCATGTAGCCGCCCAGGCTCAGCGCCAGGTCGATATCGGTACCGCCGCGGGCGATACCCCAGGCACGGTGGATGGTCGGGGCCTGGCCACCGCCCACCCGGGCATGCGCGATATCGGTGGTACCACCGCCGATGTCCACCACCACCGCGTCGTGTTCCTGCGGGCTTTCGGCGTGGTAATGCATGGCCGCGGCCGCGGGCTCTTCGAGGAAATCGATGCTGTCAAAGCCGGCGGCGATCGCCGCGCCGTGCAGGATCTCCAGCGCCTGGGCGTTGCCGGCCTCGCCGATGGAACTGCGGAACTGGACCGGACGGCCCAGCGTGGCAGTGCGGATCGGGGTGTCCAGCTGGCGCGAGGCGGTCAGGCGGATGTGCTCGAGGATGTGCGTGGCGATGCCGGCGATGGTCTGGCGCGCGCGCGGGTGCAGGTTGTAGCCGAGCATCGATTTCGGGCTCTGCACCAGGTTGCCTTCGTTCTCTTCGAAGTAGGCCTCCAGCGCGTCATCGCCGTAGACGGCGTTCTGCAGCAGGGTGGTGGAGCTGAGCGGGGCCCGCATCTGCTCTTCCATCCACTGCCGGCGCACCACGCGCAGGGCCTCCCGGCGCAGTGCATCAGGCGCGCGTTCCTGGCCGGCGGCGCGGGCATCGCGCGCGGCCGCGTCGACCAGCCGGGCCAGATCGTGCTCCAGCGCCGGGGTCAGTTCGAAGTCGTTCGGGTCGCGCATCACCTCGGGGAAATACACCGTGGTGCGGAACTGTTCGGCCTGGCCGAACTGGATCGGCACCACCTTGCCGTCGATCACCACGGCGGCGGCGGAGTTGCTGGTGCCAAAGTCGATGCCGAGTTTCATGCGGTGGGCCGGGCCGGTGGTCAGGGGGCGCGCACTTTGCGGCAACGGGACCGCCGACGCAAGGGCAGGCGGTAACGGGCGGTTACACTAGTGGCCGTTTCGTTACCGAAGAGCTGTCGATGTCCGCCATTCCCGCCTGCCCGCAGTGCACCCTGGAAAACACCTATGCCGATGGCGCGCTGTTCATCTGCGCGGACTGCGGCCACGAGTGGGCCGCCGGTGACGGCGGCGGCGAGGCCCTGGTGGTACGCGACAGCAACGGAAACGTGCTGGCCGCCGGTGACACGGTCACCGTGATCAAGGACCTGAAGGTCAAGGGCTCCTCGATCCCGCTCAAACAGGGCACGGTGATCCGCAACATCCGCCTGGTCGAGGACGACGCCGAGCACATCGAGGGCAACTCGGAAAAGATCAAGGGCCTGGTCCTGAAGACCTGCTTCCTCAAGAAGGCCTGAGCCGGCTCAGTTGGCGTTGGTGCCGCGCTGGCGCCAACGCTGCAGGCTGTCCAGCTTGGCCTGGTAGCGGGACCTGAGCGCATCGCCGCTCTCCCCGGCCAGGTCCCGCGCGCGCTGCATTTCGATCGAGGCCCGGCGTGCATCGCCGGCCAGGAAATAGCTCCGGGCCAGCGCGAAGTGGAACGGATGCGCCGTCTCGTACAGATGGACCGCCCGGCGGTAGAAACGCACGGCTGCTGCATAGTCCCGGCGCTGCTCGGCCTGGGCGCCGAACATGTACTGGGCGAACGGATCGCTGCGCTGCACACGCGCCAGCCGGCTCGCCAGCAGCCCCGCCTGGCGGGTGTCGCCCATGCGGCGGTACAGGGCGCTGGCGTTGCTCAGGCTGGCGCCATGCCGCGGCTGCAGGCGCAGCGCGGTTTCATAGTCCCTGCGGGCCTGGTCCAGGTTGCCGATGCGTGCATCGAGGACGCCGAGGTTGTTCCAGGCCGCCACGAAGTCCGGTGCCATGCCGAGGGCTGCGCTGAAGTAGGCGCGGGCCGTATCGATATCGCCGGCGGTCATGTGGTCCGCGCCGCGGTTGTTGTAGAAATGGGCCAGCGTGCGCTGCCGGTTGATGCGCTGCGGGCCGAGGTGGTCGTAGAGCACGTTGTGGTCCAGATCGACGGTGCCGTTGCGCCCGTCCAGCACGATGCCCGCGTTGACGTGGCCCACGCTGTAGATCACCCCGGAAGCCTGGTACCAGCTCACCACCTGCGCCACTTCCTGGACATGCGCGTCGATGCCGGCCAGGTTGGCCAGGGTGACGAACAGCAGCGTAAAGGACAGGCAGTTGGCACGCCCCGTCTGCCAGGTTTCGGTGATCGTGTAGGTCGCCTCCGGGTCGTAGGCCAGGTGCAGCCCCTGTGCGTCGAAGATCATCTCCACCAGCCGCTGCAGGCGGCGCTCGCGCGAGTAGCCGGGATCGATGACCCGTTCGTGCAGCAGCGCCAGCAGCGGCGCGGGCACCTCCAGGATCTGCGCGGGCGTGGGTGGGGCGGCCGCGCTTGGCCCGGCGGTGGTCACAACGGGCGCGGGGTCGGCTGCCCAGGCCGGTGCGGCGGCCAGGGCCATGCACATCATCAGCAGGAATCTGCACGCGGTCATCGCCGTCACCTCGCAGGGCGCTGGGGTCCGTCGGGTCCAGTCTAGGCGCGTTGATGGGCCCTGGCATGCCGTTCATCGGCTGTCCGCGCCATCCACAGAGGATGTGGACCAGCGGTCGACAAACGTGTGGATAACCGCGCGCACCGCCTGCACGGCAACGGTTCTGGGAAGGTGGTCAAAAAACCACCGCCCGGCTTGCCAGCGTCGCGGCGACGGCCAATCATGGTGCATGCGCTTCGAACCGATCCCCCTGCCTGCCGGGCAGCGTGCCGAGCTGGAAACCGCCTACGCCCTGCCGCCGCGGGCGTACCACAACTGGTCGCACGTGCAGGCCGTCCTGCAGCACTGCAGCACCGTCGCCGAGGCCGGCCCGGGCTGGACCCGGCCGCGCGAGGTGCAGTTGGCCGCGTTGTACCACGATGCCATCTACGAGGCGGGACGGGGCGACAACGAAGCCCGTTCGGCGGCGCTGGCGCGCGAGGCGATCGCGCGCTGGTTGCCGGCGGCCGGGATCGATGCGGGCCGGGTGGTCGAGCTGATCGAACTGACCGCCCGCCACAGCAAGCTCGCGCCCGGCGATGTCGACCCCGAAGCGGCGCTGTTCCTGGATTGCGACATGGCCATTCTCGGGGCGCCGGCGGCAGTGTTCGACGCCTACGACCGCGGTATCGCCGAGGAATACGCCGGACACGTGCCGGGCTTTGTGTTCCGGCTCAACCGGCGGCGCTTTCTCAAGCAGGTGCTGGGGCAGCCGCGGATCTTCCTGAGCGACTTCTTCCACCAGCGGCTGGATGCGGCCGCGCGCGACAACCTGCGCCGGCGGGTCGGGCGCTGAAGCCCCGGCGCGAAGCATGCCCGTTACACTGTGTGCGCTGTTTTTCCTCCCTGTGTGGCCATGCCTGTGTCCGTTCCAGCCTCCGATCCGCGTCCGCAGCCGCCGGAAGAACCCGGCCCCAACGAGTGCTGCGGCAGCGGCTGCCCGCTGTGCGTGCTGGATCTGTACAGCGATGAGCTGCAGCGTTACCGCGCTGCCCTGGCTGCATGGAAACAGCGCCACCCCGAGGCCACCGACTGACCCCAGGAGCCGCGATGTCGCTGCCGCTGCCACGCCCCTCCCGCTGGCCCGCCCAGCATCATGGACGCGTCGCCATGGCGACCCTGGTGGCGCTGGCGCTGTTCGTCGCCACCGCGCTGTGGACGCAATGGGCACGCGATGATCTGGACTGGGTGCAGGCCACCCTGAGCCTGTACCTGCATGGCCCCTGGGGACTGGCCCTGCGCACCGCCTATTGCGTGCTGGCGCTGGCGATCATGCTGCTGGCGGTCTCGCTGCATGCCAACAGTCGTTCGCCGCGCCGCAGTGCGGCGGCGCCGCTGCTGTTCTGGGTCGCCGCGCTGGGCCTGATGGGGGTGGCGATCGGCGACAGCTGGCTGCCCGAGCGCGCGCCGCTGCTGGCGCCGCTGGTGCACGGGCTGTCGGCCAATACCGCGTTCCTGTGCGTGAGCGTGGCGATGCTGCTGCAGAGCTGGTATCTGCGCGCCGACCCGCGCTGGCGCGATTGGGCCGCTCCGGCCTGGTGGTGGGCCTGGTTGTGCTTCGCACTGCTGTGGCTGCACGTGCTGTGGCGGGGCCCGCCCCGCGGCGCGGGACAGAAGCTGGTGATCGCAGTGGTGGTGGTGTGGCTGGTGTCGGTGGCCTGGCAGCTGTGGCGCCAGGTGCGCCGTGAGCCGCGCTGAGCGTCCGGCCACGGTCTGTACATGCCCTTGGCCGGGCAGGGGCGTATCGTTGGCACTCTATCCATGGGATGCGCGACGATGCGGCGAGCCGGTTTGGGGGTGATGCTGGGACTGGTGATGGCAGGGATGACGGGGGCGGCGCTGGCCGCGCCACCGCAGCAGCTCAGCCATGGTCGTTTCGAGAACGTGCCTGTCCATCTGCCCGACGGCCACCCGCAACGGGTGGTGGTGTGGTTCGACGGCGCGGCCGGCCGCGCCGACAGCCAGCAGCGGATCGACGCACTGCGTTCCGAGGGCGCGCTGGTCGCCCAGGTCGATGTCGCGCATCTGCGCCAGGTGCTGGCCCGCGAGAACAGCGGTGACTGCGCGTTCGGTGCGGGCGACGTCGAGAATTTCTCGCGCTGGTTCCAAGCCTATCTGCACGTGCCCGGCTACCACCTGCCGCTGATCGGCGGCGATGGTGAGGGGGCGGCGCTGGCCTACGCGGTGGCCGCCCAGGCCGACACCCAGGTGTTCGCCGGGCTGATCACCACGGGGTTCTGCCCGTCCGGCGTGCGCGAGCGCAAGGTCTGCGGGGCCGGCAGCAGCCATGGCCGCCTGCAGCCGACCGAGCTGAATTTCCCGTGGTTGAACGCGGCCGGCGATGTGCATTGCCCGGCGGGCGAGTCGGCGGCGTTCGTGCGCAAGGTCGGCATGGGGCGCCAGTTCGAGCGCACCGCGCAGGGCGACGCATTGCCCGGGCTGTTGGCGGCGGCCAAGGTGATCGGCGCCCAGAAGGGCGTCAGCCTGGCGCCGCCGCCGGATGACCTCAACGGCCTGCCGGTGGTCGATGTGCCGACCACCAAAGCCGGTGACACCTTCGCCATTTTTGTCTCGGGCGATGGTGGCTGGGCGGGGCTGGACAAGGAAGTGGCCGCGTCGCTGAGCGAGGCCGGCGTGCCGGTGGTCGGCGTGGATTCACTGCGTTACTTCTGGACCGCGCGCACGCCGGAAGGGTTCGCCCGCGACCTGGAGCGCATCGCCACTCACTACAGCCGCCAGTGGCAGCGCCGCAACGTGGTGCTGGTCGGTTTCTCGCAGGGCGCCGACGTGTTGCCCGCGGCGATCAACCAGCTGTCACCGGCAACGCGGGAGGCGGTCTCGATGATCGCGCTGCTGTCGGTCGGCAAGAACGCCGATTATGAGTTCCATGTCAGCAACTGGCTCGGCGGCGGTGGCGATGGCCTGCCGATCGCGCCGGAAGTGGCCCGGCTGCCCGCCGGGAAGACACTGTGCGTGTATGGGGAAGAGGATCGCGATGCACTGTGTCCGTCGCTGCCTGCAGCGGGCAACGCGCAGATCATCAAGCTGCCCGGCGATCATCATTTCAAAGGTGACTACGATCGCCTCGCCGATACCATCGTGCAGCATCTGCCGGCGCGCTGAGCGCCGGCAGTCCCGGTGCGGCCTCAATCGTGCCGGCGCGGATCCAGGGAGATCAGCCGGGTCGCATCGAGCAGGGCGGCGGGCAGGTGCACGCCGCCAGGCGCGGCCAGGTAACGGGCGCGCCAGACCGGGGCGAACTTCGATTTGAAGCGGCGCAGGCCGCTGAAGCCGTAGAAGCGCTCACCGTGCCGCGCGACCACGTTGGCGAAACGGTTCCAGCGCCCGGCCAGGCGATGCTGGGCGAGCCCGGACAGCGGCGCCATGCCCAGCGAGAAGCGGTGGAAGCCCTGCGCGCGGCCCCACAGAAACAGCTCGATGAACAGGAAATCCATGGTGCCCTTGGGCGCATCGTCGACATGCCGCATCAGGTCGACCGACAGTTCATTGCCGGCCGGCGCCTGCCATAGATTGGCGAAGGCCACGATGCGGCCCTCGGCCTCGACCAGCGCCACCGGGAAGCGGGACAGGTAGGCCGGGTCGAAGCTGCCCAGGGAGAAGCCCTTTTCATCACCGGCCTTGTCGTCCAGCCATTGCTGGGAGACGACCGACAGGGCCGGCAGCAGGGCCGGTACTTCCTCGGGAGGCGCGACGCGGAAGCTCAACCCACCGCGCTTGCCGCGGTTCCAGGCCTGGCGCAGATCGGCGCGATCGCGGCCTTCCAGGGTGAAGTCCTGCAGCGGGACCATCGCCTCTTCGCCGAGTTTGACCAGGGTCAGGCCGAGATCGAGGTAGGTCTGCCAATGCGCTTCGCCCACCTGGTAGAACACCGGGCGCAGGCCGAGCCGGTCGGCTTCCTCGCGGAAGCGCCAGATCAGCGCACGCACCACCTCCGGCGGGCCGACCGGATCGCCCATCGCGATCAGCGAGCCGCCGTAGCGCTGCATCATCACGAAGCCGCGTTGCGCCTCGTCGCGCAGCACGGCCTTGTCCGCGGTGAGTACCAGGCAGGCCTGGGTGTCCTCGGCGGCGGCGAGGATCGGGGCGAGTGCGTCCAGCGTGGCGGCATCGGCGGCCGGCAGCGGGCTGCGCGTACTGTGCAGCAACCGCGCCAGGCCGAAGATGGTCAGCGCGATCGCCACCAGCAACAGCGCCCGCAATGCACGCGGCGCGTTGCCCTGCAGCGCGAACTGCCACCACAGCTCGTTCTGGTATTCGACGTGGCTGTAGACGAAGAACAGCAGCCAGATCACCGCCACCAGCACCAGCCCGAGGTTGCGGATCCACGGCCACGACCAGGCCTCATCCAGCAGCGCGCCCTGGCGGTAGAACTCACGGCGCGAGGCCCACAGCGCGGCAGCCACCAGCAGCGCCGACAGCGCGATCAATACCTGCCCGCCGCGCAGCCAGATCGGCAGCGGGGACAGCACGCAGATGCCGAGTGCCAGCATCCACGCGGCATGGCTGCGCCGCTGCAGGCCCTGACCGATCAACAAAAGCGCGACACCGGCCAGACTGCCCAGCAGATGCGAGGTTTCCAGGATGGGCAGCGACGCGGTGATCAGGTGCCGACGAGGGGTCGGCAGGGTGCCGTCGATCACCAGCGCGGCGCCGACGCTGAACACCGCCAGCGCGATGATCTGCGGCAGCCACGGGCGCAGGGCGGTCCAGCCGACCCGGGTCGCACCGGCACCGGCGCGCAGCGGGCGACGCAGCGCGGGCGCCACCGCCAGCACCGTGGCCAGCAGAAGCGGCAGCACGTAGTAGGTCACGCGGTAGATCAATGCCGCCGCCAGCACCGCAGCGGGGGCAACCTGTGGCAACAGCTTCAACAGGCTCCACTCGAATACGCCCAGGCCGGCCGGCACGCTGGAGATCAGGCCGGCCAGCACCGCGACCAGGTACAGACCGACGAAACCGGGCAGCCCGGTCGGCGTATCCATCGGCAGCAGCACATAGAAGGCTGCGCTGGCCAGCACCAGTTCGACCACGCTCAGGGCCGTGACGCCGAGCATCGTGCGGCGATCCGGCAGCCACAACGCATGCCCGCGAATCCGGAAACTGCGGCCCTCGCGCCCCACCAGCAGCACCGTGCCGGCATAGGCCAGCAGGCCAAGGACGCCGATCACACGCACCGCCTGCACCGGGATCGGCAACGCCAGCGCGGCCGCGCCGGGCTCAAGCACGAAGGCCAGCGCCAGCAGCAGCCAGGCGCCGAACATGAAGCCCAGCGTGCTCATCAACACCACCTGGCCGATCTCGCCGAGCGTCAGCCCCGCGCGACCATAGCCACGCAGGCGCACCGCACCGCCGGTGAGCGCGGCAAAGCCCAGCGTCTGCCCCAGCGTATGGGCGAGGAAGGCGGTGATGCCGACCCGCGCCGGATGCAGGCGTTTGCCGCTGCGGCGCAGGCCGATCGCATCGAAGCCGATCAGGCAGGCGTAGCTGGCCAGGCCGAGCAGCACGGTCAATGCGATCTGGCCGGCGCCGAGGTGACGGAACGCCTCGCGGATCGCGCGGTAACCGTGTTCGTCGAATTCGTTGGCCAGCCCGCGCAGGGCCAGGGCCAGGATCACCAGCGGGATGACGACGGTTGCGGCGCGACGCCAGGGGGCGCGGGCCGGCGTGGGAGCAGGGGCGGTGTCGGTCATCGGTACAGCGTGCTCCGGGATGGGCGATGAAAGAGTCAACGGCGGGCGTGCCTGCCGGGTCCGGCAAATCGTGCGCCTGATGCCGACGCTTGCCAAGCGGCGGCGCTGTGCGTGCTGTGGCTGCTTTGCGCACCGGCCCCGGCAGGCGCACGCTGCATCGGTGACAATGCGGTTTCATCCAGAGGAGCAAACGCCATGTTGGAACGTTTCGACGTAGGTCCGCGCATGTCCGAAATGACGGTGCACAACAAGGTCGCGTATCTGTCCGGGCAGATCCCCGAAGACACCAGCCAGGACATCACCGGGCAGACCCGTCAGGTGCTGGAAGAGATCGACAAGCTGCTGGCACTGGTGGCCAGTGACAAGCAGCACATCCTGCGCGCGGAAATCTTCCTGGCCGACATCGGCGATTTCGCCGGCATGAATGCCGCGTGGGATGAGTGGGTGGTGGCAGGCATGACCCCGGCGCGTGCGACCGTGGAAGCCAAGCTGGCCGACCCGAGCTGGAAAGTGGAGATCGTGGTGACGGCGGCCTTGCCGTAACCGTGCCGTGAAGCAGGGGCGCCATGGAGATCGACGCATCGCCATGCGCCCCGCTGTCGCGAGCAGGGCCACAGCCGGCCTACCGCGTTACGCTGACCAGTGCGATGCAGTCCACCGGGCACGGCGGGATGCACAGTTCGCAGCCGGTGCACAGATCGGCGATGACGGTGTGCATGTACTTGGCACCGCCGACGATCGCATCGACCGGACACGCCTGGATGCACTTGGTGCAGCCGATGCAGTCCGCTTCGATCACCACCGCGACCTGCGGTGCCTTGTGTTCGCCGCGCGAGCGGTCGAACGGCAGCGCGATCACCCCCAGCACATCCGCCAACGCGCGTGCGCCGGCATCGCCGCCTGGCGGGCAATGATCGACGCCCGCCTCGCCGCGTGCCATCGCCTCGGCATACGGGCGGCAGCCGTCGTAGCCGCATTGCCCGCATTGGGTCTGTGGCAACAGCCGGTCAAGGCGTTCGGTGAGGGTGTCGATGGGAAGACTCATGGCGTGGCGGTGGCTGCGCGGTGGGGCATCAGGCCCGGCTGTCCCGGGCGGGTGGGGCACTGGCCGGCGCCGTCCGGCGCGGCTTCATGGGTTTGCCGCGGTACCAGCGTTCGTGGGCGAGGGCGAGCATCGGGCGGTCCTCGCTGCTGTCGCCGTAGGCATGGATACGCAGATAGCGCGGAAGGTCGAAGCGACGGCGGATCTGCGCTGCCTTGTGCGGAGCACAGTCGCCCTGGGCATAGCGCCCGGTGAGGCGCCCGTCGCGGCTCTCCAGCCGGTTGCAGATCAGCTCCAGCCCCATCGCCTCGCACCACGGGCGCAGGTACAGGTCCAGCGAGCCGGACACGATCACCACCGTGTGCTGCTGCTTGAGGTGCCACTGGATCTGCTCGAGCATCTCCGGCCGCATCACACCTGGCAGCACGTCACGCGCGTAGCCGGCGGCCTGCGCGGTGATGTCCTCCAGATGGCGATCGGTGAAGGTCAGGCGGGTGACGCGGCGGCGGAGCCGTTCGGCCGAGATCAGCTTCAGGCGATAGGCCAGCAGCCACGGGCCCACTTTCCACCAGGCCTGCGCGAGCTGTTCGGGGGTGGCCACACGGCGCAGGAAACGCCCGTAGGTATCGCAGGTGGTGACCGTGTGGTCGAAATCGAACAGCGCCAGTTCCAACCCACACCTCCAGGCAGAAAAGCGTGGCAGGGCGACCGGGTGGCCGCCCTGCCGTCGCGGTCAGCGGACCGGCATGCCCGGCAGCGCGGCGCTGTCGGCGTCCAGCAGGGCGAGTGCGCCGCCGTCGAAACCGGCCGACAGGATCATGCCTTCGCTCAGGCCGAAGCGCATCTTGCGCGGGGCCAGGTTGGCGATGAACACCACGCTGCGGCCGACCAGCTGCTCCGGCTCGCCGTAGCTGGCGCGGATGCCGGAGAAGATCTGGCGCTTGCCCAGGTCACCGGCGTCGAGTTCGAAGCGCAGCAGCTTGTCCGAGCCTTCCACGAACTCGCAGACCAGCACCTTGCCGATACGCAGATCCAGCTTGGCGAAGTCGTCGATGCCGATGTAGGCCGGCGCGGCCTCGCCATCG
>NZ_JAPJIU010000025.1:0-23985 GCF_026241915.1 Stenotrophomonas sp. RIT-551
CAGCTGGCTGGCCAGTCCGCGCTGCTGCCGGCGGGGGTACTGGCGCTGCTGGTGTCGCTGCACCGGGCGGTGGAGCCGGAGCGTCAGCGCCGGCTGCAGGCACGGGTGACGCGTCAGGCCTTCTTCGATGGCGGCGGCCTGCCGGACTTCCGTACCGATACCGCCGAGATCCGCGCCAGCGACTGGCACGTCGCCCCGCTGCCGGAGGCACTGCAGGACCGCCGGGTGGAGATCACCGGCCCGACCGACCCGAAGATGGTCATCAACGCGCTGAACTCCGGCGCCAAGGTGTTCATGGCCGACTTCGAGGATTCCACCGCCCCGGCCTGGCGCAACCTGCTGGCCGGCCAGCAGGCGCTGATCGGCGCGGTGCGGGGCGATCTGACCTACACCGGCCCGTCCGTCGATGGGAAGCCGGGCAAGCAGTACAGCCTGCGTCCGTTCAACGAGCAGGCCGTGCTGATCGTCCGCCCGCGGGGCTGGCACCTGGACGAGAAGCATGTGCGCATCGATGGCCAGCCGATCGCCGGTGGCCTGTTCGATGCGGCGGTGTTCGCCTTCCACAACGCCCGTACGCTGATGTGCAGGCAGCGGGGGCCGTACTTCTACCTGCCCAAGCTGCAGAGCATGGAAGAGGCGGCGCTGTGGGAGACCGCGCTGTCGCACATCGAGGGCATGCTCGGCCTGCCGCATGGGCAGATCAAGGTCACCGTGCTGATCGAAACGCTGCCGGCGGTGTTCGAGATGGATGAGATTCTGCATGCGCTGCGCGACCGCATCGTCGGCCTGAACTGTGGCCGCTGGGATTACATTTTTTCCTACATCAAGACCTTCCGCCGGCACGCCGACAAGGTGCTGCCCGAGCGCGGCCAGGTGACGATGACCCAGCCGTTCCTGAAGGCCTATTCGGAGCTGCTGATCCGCACCTGTCACCGCCGCGGCGCACATGCGATGGGTGGCATGGCCGCGCAGATTCCGATCAACCACGACGCGGCCGCCAACGAGCAGGCGATGGCGCGGGTGCGGGCGGACAAGCTGCGCGAAGTCACCGCCGGCCATGACGGGACCTGGGTCGCCCACCCCGCGCTGATCCCGGTCGCGCAGGCGATCTTCGACGAACACATGCCCGGGCCGAACCAGCATCGCGTGCTGCGCAATGACGTGCAGGTGGGCCGCGATGATCTGATCGCCGCGCCCACCGGCACCATCACCCGCGCCGGTTTCGAGGGCAACGTCGAGGTCTGCGTGCGCTACCTGGCCGCCTGGCTGGACGGCAACGGCTGCGTGCCGATCCACCACCTGATGGAAGACGCGGCCACCGCCGAGATCAGCCGCAGCCAGCTGTGGCAGTGGCTGCATGTCCCCGGCCAGCACCTGGACGACGGCACCGCCATCGACCTGGCCCTGCTCGACGCCACCCTGGCCCAGCTGCCGGCGCGGCTGGGCGATACCGCCGCGCTGCCCGGCAGCGCCCGCATCCCCGAGTCCATCGCGCTGCTGGCCGACCTCAGCCGCCGCGATGAGCTCACCGACTTCCTGACCCTGCCCGCCTACGACCGTCTCGACTGACCCCCCGCCATCCACCTGCTGTTACCGCATCCGTTCCCTTTGGAGATT
Source organism: Stenotrophomonas sp. RIT-551 (assembly GCF_026241915.1). Classification (NCBI taxonomy): domain Bacteria; kingdom Pseudomonadati; phylum Pseudomonadota; class Gammaproteobacteria; order Lysobacterales; family Lysobacteraceae; genus Stenotrophomonas; species Stenotrophomonas sp. RIT-551. The sequence goes on from NZ_JAPJIU010000025.1 coordinate 1,618, forward strand.
CGACATGAGCACCCTGCAGACCGCCGAACAGATCCAGCACGCTTGGAACACCGACCCGCGCTGGGCCGGGATCACCCGCAACTACACCGCCGCCGATGTGGTGCGCCTGCGTGGCACCGTGCACGTGGAGCACTCGCTGGCGCGGCTGGGCGCGGAGAAGCTGTGGAGGTACCTGCAGGAAAAGGACTTCGTCAACGCGCTGGGCGCGCTGACCGGCAACCAGGCCATGCAGCAGGTCAAGGCCGGCCTGAACGCGATCTACCTGTCCGGCTGGCAGGTCGCCGCCGATGCCAACCTGGCCGGCCAGATGTACCCGGACCAGTCGCTGTACCCGGCCGATTCGGTGCCGGCGGTGGTCAAGCGCATCAACAACACCCTGCTGCGCGCCGACCAGCTGCACCATGCCGAGGGCAAGGATGACATCGACTTCCTGCAGCCGATCGTGGCCGATGCCGAAGCCGGCTTCGGCGGCGTGCTCAACGCCTTCGAACTGATGAAGGCGATGATCGAGGCCGGTGCGGCCGGCGTGCACTTCGAGGACCAGCTGGCCTCGGTCAAGAAGTGCGGGCACATGGGCGGCAAGGTGCTGGTGCCGACCCGCGAGGCGATCGAAAAGCTCAACGCCGCCCGCCTGGCCGCCGACGTGCTGGGCGTCCCGACCCTGCTGGTGGCGCGTACCGATGCCGAGGCGGCCGACCTGCTGACCAGCGATGTGGATGGCAACGACCAGCCGTTCACCACCGGCGAGCGCACCGTGGAAGGCTTCTACAAGACCCGCAACGGCCTGGACCAGGCCATCAGCCGCGGCCTGGCTTACGCCCCCTACGCCGACCTGATCTGGTGCGAGACCGGCAAGCCGGACCTGGAGTTCGCCCGCAAGTTTGCCGAGGCCATCCACGCCAAGTTCCCGGGCAAGCTGCTGGCCTACAACTGCTCGCCCAGCTTCAACTGGAAGAAGAACCTGGATGACGCCACGATCGCGACCTTCCAGAAGGAGATCGCCACATACGGCTACAAGTTCCAGTTCATCACCCTGGCCGGCTTCCACGCCCTGAACTACTCGATGTTCAACCTGGCCCACGGCTACGCCCGCCGCCAGATGAGCGCCTTCGTGGAGCTGCAGGAAGCCGAGTTCGCCGCCGCCGACCGCGGCTTCACGGCGGTCAAGCACCAGCGCGAGGTCGGCACCGGCTACTTCGATGCGGTGACCCAGGCGATCCAGCAGGGCCAGTCCTCGACCACCGCCCTGAGCGGGTCCACCGAGGAGGAGCAGTTCAACGCCGAACGCGCGGCCTGACCCAGCAAGGGCGGCCAGGGAAGGCCCACAGGGCGGCCGGTCGGGGGACCTGCCGCCCCTGTGTCGTCTCCGGATCCGGCTCTTCACATCGTCACACGCGGTAGAACGCGCGTGTTTTCACGATCTTGGGGGGTAAAAGTCGGAAATGGGATAGGGCGCACAGTTTTGAGGAGTGCTATCCTCCATCGCTCACCAGGGGGACGCTGAAAAGCGGGTGTTCGGAAATGACCGGCAAGGGTGCGGCGGCGATCATGTGCGAACAGGAACCAGACATCGACCGCAAGGCGATGGCTGAGATCGTGCACGCCATACTGAGCAATGGCGAGTCCGCATTGTTCTCCGAATTCGGCCGGCAACGCAAGCTGCCCTCAGGCACCCATCTGTTCCATCGCGGCCACGCCGGCAACACGATGTACGTGATCGTCAGCGGCTGCATCGAACTGGACTTCGGCGAAGACCTCGTCGTGAAGTCACTCGGTCCCAATGAATTCTTCGGCGAGCTGGGCCTGCTGATCGGCGACCACCAGCGCACGGCCGGCGCGCGTGCGGTCCAGGACAGCATCGTGCTGGAACTGGACCACGACGATTTCCAGCGTCTGGTCGACCGCGACCCTGGCCTGCTGGCCTACTTCCTGCGCCGCACGATCATGCGAGTGGTGAGCAACGAGCAGGTGCTGATCCGCCAGCTGCGCCGCCGCAACCACGATCTCGAAACCGCGCTGGACAACCTCTACGTCACCACCCACCAGCTCACCCACACCCGCGAGCTGGTGCGCACCGACGAGCTGACCGGCCTGCACAACCGGCGTGGCCTCGCGCTCTACCTGCAGGACTGCCGTGCGCAGGAAAACAGCGCGCCGCAGGGCCTGCTGCTGATCGACTGCGACCAGTTCAAGCAGGTCAACGATGTGCACGGCCACCAGGCCGGCGACCGCGTGCTGCAGAGCGTGGCCAACATCCTGCGCTCGGTGGCCACCGAGCCGGACGTGGCGTGCCGGCTGGGCGGCGACGAATTCTGCCTGCTGCTGCGCAGCGCCGACCAGGACAGCCTGCAGCACGCCGCCGAGTTCATTCTCAGCGCCGTGCATGGCCTGATCGGCCGCGCCCACGGCGTGCCGCACGTGTGCCCGGTCAGCATCGGGGTCTGCCTGATAGACCCGCAGACCGATTGGAGCGAGTGGTACGCTCGCGCCGACAATGCGCTGTACCAGGCCAAACGGCTGGGCGGCAACCGATTGCACTGGTCGCGATCAGCGACCGCCACCCCCTGATCGGGAGATCGGCATGAACGGCGACAACGGAACGTCGACCCAGGCCCCGCAGATGCGGGCACTGCTGTTCACCGATCTGTGCGACTCGTTGATCCTGGTCGAGCGCATCGGTGACGCGGCGGCGGCGGAACTGTTCCAGCAGCACGACCGGTTGGTGTTGACGCTGCAGCAGCAGTGGAATGGTCATCAGATCGACCGCTCCGACGGGCTGTTCCTGCTGTTTGATCGTGCGATCGATGCGCTGGGGTTTGCGCTGGATTACCAACGCGGCCTGCAGGAGATCGGCAAGCAACGCAACATCGTGCTGCGCGCGCGCGCAGGCCTGCATGTGGGCGAAGTGCTGACGTGGGAGAACAGTCCCGAAGCGATCAAGGTGGGCGCCAAGTCGCTGGAGGTGGAGGGCCTGGCCAAGCCGATGGCCGCACGGCTCATGACCTTGGCGCGGCCAGGACAGATACTGCTCTCGGCGGTGGCCGAATCATTGACCCATCGCGCCACCGGTGAACTGGGCGAGCGCGGTGAACAGCTGCTGTGGAGGTCGCACGGCCGCTGGCGGTTCAAGGGGGTGCCGGCCAGGCAAGAGGTGTTCGAGGTAGGTGAAATCGGGTTCGCACCGCTGCGGATGCCACGCGGTAATGCGAAGGCGCGGCGCGACCTTCCGTTGTGGCGGCAGCCGGCTGCTTTGGCTGCCGAGGTACTGTTGGTGGTCGTGGCCGGTGTGGGTGCGTGGATGCTGCTGCGTCCGGAGCCGGCCATCGCCTTCGCCGAACGGGATTGGGTGGTCATCGGCGACGTGCGCAACCTGACGGGCAATGTGGTTCTGGATGATTCGTTGCAGCAGGCATTCCGAATCAGCCTGGAACAGTCCCGGCACGTCAACGTGCTGAGTGACATGAAGGCGCGCGGCATCATGGAGTTGATGCGCCGGCAGCCAGGCGCACCACTGGATGCGACCTCTGCATCCGAAGTCGCGCTGCGCGCGGGCGCCCAGCTGGTCCTGCTGCCGACCGTCAGCGAGATGGGCGGGCGCGCGCGGATCAGCGTAGAGGTGCTTGAACCGCATTCACAGCAAACCCTGGCGGTTGCCTCTGCCGACGGTGAAGGTGTGCAGTCGCTTCTTGGTTCGATCGACCAGGTCACGACACGGCTGCGCGATCAGTTGGGAGAAGGCAAAGCCAGGCTCAAGGTCGACTCGATGCCGTTGCCGCTGGTCACCACCTCGAGCCTGGATGCATTGCGTGCGTACGCGCTTGGCCAGCGCCGTTACGGCGAGGGAGACTACCGGGGGGCCCTGGCCATGTATGAGCGGTCTGTCCAGCTGGATCCGAATTTCGCCCTTGCATGGATGGGCCAGGTGCGTGCGCGCGTTGCCGATGTCGACAAGCCTGGCGCCCTGGCAGTGGTGCGTCGCCTGAAGTCGCTGTCGTACAGACTGCCGGCTCGCGAAGAGCTGTATCTGGACGCATGGTTCACCACGTTGACCGATCAGTCCAAGGCCGCCGATGCCTGGATGCAGCTGGCGAGCCTTTATCCGGATTATTTCTCGGCGCAGCATAATGCCGCTATCTGGCTATATACCGACAATCGCTACGCAGAGGCGTTCACCTATGCCAGCCGCGCAGCGGACAGCCGTTTTGAGCTCTCCAATATCGCCTACGACCAACTGGGGCGCATCGCCTTGGCCAAGGGCGACCAGGCTGGCGCGCGACGCGCGCTGGAAACGGCTGTTGCTGGTGGCCGTACCGCCAGCCATCGCTATCTCGCTGCTGTTGCGGCGAGCGAGCGCAACTATGCTGAAGCAGATAAGCACCTGGCCCAATCCACCCACAACCGGCACGCGGGTGTGGAGCGGATTTCCATTGCGGCGGATCGCGGCCAGTGGCAACGTGCCGAAGCAGAGGCGGCTGCGGGCGTCAGTGCGATGGCGGGCGAAACAGGTTTTGATCGCCAGTTGTATCTGCTGCCACAGGCGACGGTGCAATGGGCGGCTGGCAACCGCGAAGCTGCGCTGAAGAGTGTGCGCGCAGCAGCGGACAGTGCATTGAAGCGATTGGCTGACAAGGGCAATCCGGACGCCAGCGAAGATGCCATGATGGCCATGGGCACGGCATTGTTGGCTGCCCGCATGGGCGACATGGACACCAGCAGCCGCGTGCTGGGCGTGATCCACAGTGGACGTGATGCCGGTGGTGCGACTGCACTGGACGAAATGCGGGCAGTGGTCGCCGCCGAACGCCTCCGCCTGACCGGCGACGCGCCTGCGGCCATGCAGAAGCTACGGCCTTTCCTGCGCGATACGTCCAGATTCCAGACACGCGTCGCGGCGATGAATACGCTGCGTGCATTGGGGAGGAACAGCGAGGCCCTGGCACAGGCGGATTTTCTCCGCAGCAATCGTGGCATGGCGTATGCCGAACTGGATTGCGGGTATTGCATGCAGGCGATGAACGTTACCGACAGCAATGCCGCCAGCCGTATTGCGGCAGAGTTGCGCGGTGGCAAGCGTGTTGCCGGGCTTGCCGTCGCGGACCTGCTTACGGACCCTTGAGCGTGTGGCTGCCTGCCGGGTTGGCGTCCAGTGCCGGAACGGTCTGATTCTGCAACGACGTGAACATGTCCTGCAGCTCCTGTTTGGCCGCCAGAATGTCGCTCTTGGCGGCAAGCTCATTGACTTCGCAGCAGACACCGAGCGCCGCAGCGTCTGCGGTGGACATGCCGATCTCCACCAGCGCGGCGGCGGGATCGGAGGCGAACAGTGCACGGAACGTGTCATCGGTTCCCAGGCGGCAAATCAAGGCCAGGGCGATGGCAGGTTCCAGGGGCGGCAACGACATGTCTACTTCCTTCAATCGAATCGGTTTGGGAGCCGCGAGAGCACGGATCAGAGAGCAACATCGACCGCGATCGACCAGGCTTTAGCACTCGTTGAGTCGGTACAGATTGGACGTCCCGTGCCGATATGGCAGGACGACGGCGCGGTGCCGGTGAAGTCGGAGAGTCCCACAGTGCGGATACGTCGCTGCGAAGTCGTGTTGTTCGAGCCACGCGAAACAGTGGAGTTCCAGTTGCAGAGTCTGCTCAGCGGCGGCAATGGAATGGTTCGCAGCCTGGGGTGGATGGCTTTGGCCCCGCACCTGGATGGACCGGTGCCGGTCAGCCCCCGTCAGCGCGATCTGCTGGGCGTGCTCGGTCCGAGCCAATGGGTCTGGGCCGACAGCATCGGGATGCACGATGATGAGCAGGCTGCCTTGGTCGATGCCGGGCTGGTGCTGCTCGAGCAATCGGAAACCGACAGTACCGCGGCAATGCATTTGGCCAATGACCAGCGCCTGCGCGACAGTCACTGGCATCCTTTGGCGGCCATCCTGCACGCATTCACCCGCTGGGATGCCGTGGATGCGGTCAAGAACACCGTGGATGGCGGTACCGATACGGCCAAGGGAATGCGCGAGGTACTTGGTCCGCCGCCAGCGAACACCGCGACACGCGGTGAAGTCGAGGCGATCGTGTTGCCGCACACCGAGCCGACGGAGTTCGATGCGCTGCTGCTGCGGCGCGCAACCTGCAGGAACTTCGACGATTCCCGCGTCCTGCCGTTACCCATGTTCACCCGGATGCTGGCAAGAGTATTTGGCGCCCAGTCACAGGTAAGAGTGGGACCGGACCTGGTGTTCCACAAGAAGAACAGCCCCTCCGGCGGGGGCCTCCACCCCATCGAGGCCTATCTGGTCGTGCAGAACGTGGACGGCGTGCGTCCCGGCCTCTACCGGTACCGTGCCGATAGCCACGACCTGGTGCCCCTGCCGGACCCGGAACGGCCACTGCGCGACTTCATCATGGAGAGCGTCGGCCAGCAGCACTGGTTTGCCAATGCACATTGCTTGGTCGCCCTGGTCCCACGCTTCGATCGAACGTTCTGGAAGTACCGCCGCCACGCCAAGGGATACCGGGTCGTGACGCTGGAGGCGGGGCACCTGTCGCAGACGCTGTACCTATCTGCGACCGACCTGGGCCTGGGGGCGTTCATCACCGGTGCGATCAATGAAAAGCATCTCGAGCGCGGCCTTGGCCTGGATCCTATCCGGCAGGGAGCGCTGGCGGTCTGCGGGTTCGGCTGGCGCGGCCAGCACATGCAGACAGCCGAGCTTGATCCACTGGAGCAGGTCTGGCAGCGGGTTGGCTGAGCGGACGAGCGGGGCTCAGGCCCCGTCCGCCTCGAAATCCACCAGCACCGCCCCATCGCCCACCTGGTCTCCGGCTTTCACCCGGTAGCCCTGCACGGTGCCATCGGCCGGCGCCTGCAGCGTGTGCTCCATCTTCATTGCTTCCAGCACCAGCAGCGGCGCGCCGCGTTTGACCGCCGTGCCCGGTGCCACCAGCGTGGCCACGATACGACCCGGCATCGGCGCGACCAGGCTGCCAGCATCGGCAACGGACTGGTCCGCTTCGCTGACCGGATCATGCAGGGTGAAGCGCTGCACGCCTTCGCTGCCGAACAGGTACAGCTCGTTGCCGTCGCGGATGACGGTGGCGCGGTGCAGCTGCTCGCCGATCTGTACGCGCAGTACATCACCGGCCAGGCGGCCGCTGCCCTGCAGCGCGTTGCCGTCCACGTGGACGGTCCACTGTTCGCCCGCGCCCTGCACGGTCACGCTGCGCTGGGCACCCCGGTGCTCCAGCGTCAGCGCGCGTGCGGCGGCCGCGCCCAGGCGCCAGCCATCCTGGGCCTGCCACGGCGAGTGCGGATCACGCGCGTCGCGGCTGGCAGCCTCGCTGGTGGCCACGCCGGCAATCGCGGCCAGCGCCCACAGCGCCGGATCACTGTCGCCGTCGTTGGGGGTGAGGGCGGCCTGCTCGCGCTCGATCAGCGCGGTGTCCAGCTTGGCCTGGGTAAATGAATCGGTCATCACCAGCCGGCGCAGGAAGGCGGCATTGGTGGTCACGCCGACCACTTCGCATTCGGCCAACGCCTGCTGCATGCGGCGCAGCGCGGCGTCGCGGTCGACATCCCAGACGATCAGCTTGGCGATCATCGGGTCGTAGAACGGGGTGATCGCATCACCCTGTTCGACACCGGCGTCCACGCGCACGTGTGCGGTGTTGGCCGGCAGGCGCAGGTGGTGCAGGGTGCCGGTGGACGGCAGGAAACCGCGGTCGGCGTCTTCGGCGTACAGGCGGGCTTCCAGTGCGTGCCCGCGGATCTGCAGCTGATCCTGCTGCAGCGGCAGCGGCTCACCGCTGGCCACGCGCAGCTGCCACTCGACCAGGTCGGTGCCGGTGATGCACTCGGTGACCGGGTGCTCCACCTGCAGGCGGGTGTTCATTTCCATGAAGTAGAAATCGCCATCGGGGCCGGCGATGAACTCCACCGTGCCCGCGCCGACGTAGTTGACCGCGCGCGCGGCATCGACGGCGGCCTTGCCCATCGCGGCGCGGCGCTCGGGCGTCATGCCGGGGGCAGGCGCTTCTTCCAGCACCTTCTGATGGCGGCGCTGCACCGAGCAGTCGCGCTCGAACAGGTACACCACGTTGCCGTGGCTGTCGCCGAACACCTGGATCTCGATGTGGCGCGGGCGCTCGACATACTTCTCCACCAGCACGTGTGCGTTGCCGAACGCCGACTGCGCCTCACGCTGGCAGCTGGCCAGCGCCTCGGTGAAGGTCGCGCTGTCGTCCACGCGGCGCATGCCCTTGCCACCGCCGCCGGCGCTGGCCTTGATCAGCACCGGATAGCCGATGCTGTCGGCCTGCTTGCGCAGGAACTCGGGGATCTGCTCGTCGCCGTGGTAGCCCGGGGTCAGCGGCACGCCGGCCTGCTGCATCAGCGCCTTGGCCGCGCTCTTGTCGCCCATCGCGCGGATCGCCGCGGCGGAGGGGCCGATGAACACGATGCCCGCCTCGGCGCAGGCCTGCGCGAAACCGGCGTTCTCCGAGAGGAAGCCGTAGCCGGGATGGATCGCCTGCGCGCCGGTGCGGCGGGCGGCGGCCAGGATGGCGTCGCCGCGCAGGTAGCTCTCACGCGCCGGTGCCGGCCCGATCGCGATGGCCTCGTCGGCCAGGCGCACGTGGCGAGCGTTGCGGTCGGCGTCGGAGTACACCGCCACGGTGGCGATGCCCAGGCGCTGGCAGGTAGCGATGACGCGGCAGGCGATTTCGCCACGGTTGGCGATCAGGATCTTGGTGAACATGGTGGTCTCGTTGCGCGGGCCAGGGGCGGCGGTGCCAGGCGGCACCGCCCGTGCATTACATGCGGAACACGCCGAAGTCGGTCTTCTTCGCCGGGGCGTTGAGGCTGGCCGACAGCGCCAGGCCCAGCACACGACGGGTGTCGGCCGGATCGATCACGCCGTCATCCCAGAGCCGGGCGCTGGCGTAGTAGGGGTGGCCCTGCGATTCGAACTGCTCGCGGATCGGTGATTTGAAGCCGTCTTCTTCCTCGGCCGACCACTGCCCGCCCTTGGCTTCGATGCCGTCGCGCTTGACCGTGGCCAGCACGCTGGCGGCCTGCTCGCCGCCCATCACGCCGATGCGTGCGTTCGGCCACATCCACAGGAAGTTGGGCGAGTAGGCGCGGCCGCACATGCCGTAGTTGCCGGCGCCGAACGAGCCGCCGATCACCACGGTGAACTTGGGCACCTTCGCGCAGGCCACGGCCATCACCAGCTTGGCCCCGTCCTTGGCGATGCCGCCGTGCTCGTACTTGCGGCCGACCATGAAGCCGGTGATGTTCTGCAGGAACACCAGCGGGATGCCGCGCTGCGTGCACAGTTCGATGAAGTGCGCGCCCTTCAGCGCGGACTCGGAGAACAGGATGCCGTTGTTGGCGATGATGCCGACCGGGTAGCCGTGCAGGTGCGCAAAGCCGGTGACCAGGGTGTTGCCGTAGCGCGGCTTGAACTCATCGAAGCGCGAATCGTCGACCAGGCGCAGGATCACTTCGCGCACGTCGTAGGGCTTGCGGGTGTCGGCCGGAATCACGCCGTACAGCTCGTGGGCCGGATGCCGCGGTTCCACCGGGGCCTGCACCGCCAGTGCCGGCTCGGGCTTGCGCCAGTTGAGCTGGGCGATGATCGCGCGGACCCGGGCCAGCGCCTGCAGGTCGTTGTCGGCCATGTGGTCGGCCACGCCGGAAATGCGCGTGTGCACATCGGCACCGCCCAGTTCTTCGGCCGTGACCACTTCACCGGTGGCCGCTTTCACCAGCGGCGGGCCGCCGAGGAAGATGGTGCCCTGCTCGCGCACGATCACCGTTTCATCGCTCATCGCCGGCACATAGGCGCCACCGGCAGTGCAGCTTCCCATCACGCAGGCGATCTGCGGGATGCCCTGCGCGGACAGGTTGGCCTGGTTGTAAAAGATGCGGCCGAAATGGTCGCGGTCCGGGAACACCTCGTCCTGCAGCGGCAGGAATGCGCCACCCGAATCCACCAGGTAGATGCAGGGCAGGCGGTTCTGCTCGGCCACCTCCTGCGCGCGAAGGTGCTTCTTGACCGTCATCGGGTAGTAGGTGCCACCTTTGACGGTGGCATCGTTGGCCACGATCACGCACTCCACGCCCGAGACCCGGCCGATGCCGGCCACCACGCCGGCGCTGGGGATCGGATCGCCATACATGCCGTGCGCGGCCAGCGGGGCGATTTCCAGGAAGGCGCTGCCCGGGTCGAGCAGGGCATCGATGCGGTCGCGCACCAGCAGCTTGCCGCGTGCGGTGTGCTTGGCGCGTGCCGCTTCGCTGCCGCCCAGCGCGGTCTGCGCCAGGGTGGCGCGGAGGTCGTCGACGACCGCCTGCAGCGCGGCGCGGTTGGCCTCGAAGGTGTCGCTGCCCGGTTGCAGCTGGGTGCTCAATACGGTCATGGCAGGGCCCTTACTTGGTGCGCTGGAACAGTTCGCGGCCGATCAGCATGCGGCGGATCTCCGAGGTGCCGGCGCCGATTTCATACAGCTTGGCATCGCGCCACAAACGACCGGTCGGGTACTCGTTGATGTAGCCGTTGCCGCCCAGGATCTGGATCGCCTGGCCGGTCAGCCAGGTGGCCTTCTCGGCCGAATACAGGATCGCGCCGGCCGCGTCCTGGCGCGTGGTGCGGCCCTGGTCGCAGGCGCGGGCCACCGCGTAGACATAGGCGCGGCAGGCGTTGAGGCCCACGTACATGTCGGCCAGCTTGGCCTGGATCAGCTGGAAGGTGCCGATCGCCTCGCCGAACTGCTTGCGCTCGTGCACGTACGGCATCACCACGTCCATGGCCGCAGCCATCAGGCCGAGCGGGCCACCGGACAGCACCACGCGCTCATAGTCCAGGCCGGACATCAGCACCTTGACGCCACCGCCGACCACGCCAAGCACGTTGGCTTCGGGCACTTCGCAATTCTCGAACACCAGCTCGCAGGTGTTGGAGCCGCGCATGCCGAGCTTGTCCAGCTTCTGCGCGGTGGAGAAGCCCTTCATGCCCTTCTCGATCAGGAACGCGGTGATGCCCTTGGCACCCGCATCCGGATCGGTCTTCGCGTAGACCACCAGCACATCGGCATCCGGGCCGTTGGTGATCCACATCTTGTTGCCGTTGAGCACGTAGTGATCGCCACGCTTGTCCGCGCGCAGCTTCATCGAGACTACGTCCGAGCCGGCGCCCGGCTCGCTCATCGCCAGCGCGCCGACCAGCTCGCCGCTGCACAGGCCGGGCAGGTAGCGCTGCTTCTGGTCTTCGTTGCCGTTCTTGCGCAGCTGGTTCACGCACAGGTTGGAGTGCGCCCCGTAGGACAGCGCGATGCCACCGGAGGCACGCGAGATCTCTTCCATCGCCACCACGTGCGCGAGGTAGCCCATGCCGCTGCCGCCGTATTCCTCTTCCACGGTCAGGCCGAGCAGGCCCTGCTCGCCGAGCTTGCGCCACAGCGCATTGGGGAACAGATTCTCTTCGTCGGCCTTGGCCGCCAGCGGGGCGATTTCAGCGGAGGCAAAATGGGCCACGCTCTGGCGCAGCAGGTCGATCTCTTCGCCGAGATCGAAGTTCATGGTCGGGACGTGCATGGGCGACTCCGCAACAACAAGGGATGGGACGCGCCGGGAGGGATGGACGGGCTGACAGGGCCGTCCCGCGGGCGATGTACCCCCAGCGTAGCCGGGTTCGACAAAGAAGTGAACACAAATTCAAAAATTGAACATAGAATCAACAAATGGCCTATAAACGCTCCGCCCTGATGGAAGAACGCCTTGCCGGCGCCCGTGAACGCATCCTGCTGGCGACCCGTGCGCTGGTGGCCGCCGGCGGCTACCGCAACGCCCCGGTGACCGCCGTGGCGGCCGAGGCCGGGGTGTCCACCGGGCTGATCTACCGGCACTTCCCTTCCAAGGCCGAGCTGTTCGTGGAGGTGCTGACGGCCGCGGTGGACCACGAGCTGCGCATCTTCGAGGCGATCGCGGCAGAGCCGTTGCCCGCGCCCGAGCGCCTGCGCCGGGCGATCACCGCCTTCGTGCGCCGCGCGCTGGCCGGCCCCGGGCTGGCCTATGCCTTCATCGCCGAGCCGGTGGATCCGGAAGTGGAAGCCGAGCGCATCCGCTGCCGGCGTCTGTTCGGCGACGTGTTCCGGCGCATCGTGGCCGATGGCGTGGAGGCAGGCACCTTCCCGCCGCAGGACACCCATGTGGCCGCAGCCTGCATCGTGGGCGCCTTCACCGAGGCGCTGGTCGGCCCGACCGCACTCAGCCGCGACGCGCACGGCGATGAAGATGCGCTGGTCGAGTCGATCTGTGTTTTCTGCCTGCGTGCCGCCGGCGCCTGAGTCGCGCCGATGCTGCATTGCGACACCCGGCGGTCGCTTGCGCAGCGCCGCCGACGCTGGTCATACTCGGCCGACAAGCCGTGGTCCAACGACTACCAGCCAGGGGTATAGAGAGTGCGGAATTACGACCTCGAGTTCCTGAAACGCTTCTCCATGGTCATCGCGCTGCTGATGGCCATCACACTTGGCCTCATCATCTTCGCGGCCTACCTGCACACCAGCATCCCCCCTGAAGTCTCGCCGATGGCGGCCAAACGCACGGAACAGCGCATCGCGCCGGCCGGTGCGGTCTACGCCGGCAGCACCGGTGCCGCCGCGCAGGCTGCCGCCCAGGCCGCCGCGCTGGTCAAAGCCGCCTCGCAGGTCGCCTACGGCGGCACCACCGACGGCAAGGTGATCTTCGACAACCTCTGCACCGCCTGCCATACCAATGGCGTCGGCAATGCGCCGACCCTGGACCACAGCCATTGGGATGCGCGCATCGCCCAGGGCAAGGACACGCTCTACAAGCACGCGGTGGAGGGCTATACCGGCCCGGACGGTGGCATCATGCCGCCCAAGGGCGGTAATCCGGCGCTGACCGAAGAGCAGATCCATGCCACGGTCGACTGGATGCTGGCCAACCTGAAATAGCGGCTTTGCCGGATCAGGTCACCGACGCCGCCGAAGGGCGGCGTTTCACTTTATATGGTTAGCCTTGTCGCACTTCCCTGGAGTCCTGCTTTCGATGCGCCGTACCCCCCTCGTGTTCGCTCTCGCGCTGGCGTTGTCCGGAGCGGTCCATGCCGCCCAGCCGCAGCCCGCCACCTCGCCGCAGGTGCGCCCGGCGCCGACCCCGTCGGCCACGGTCACCCTGACCACGCCGCCCATCGACTGGCGCACGCTGGATGGCCAGCAGGTCCGCATCGCCGCGCCGCTGACCCTGGCCGGCACCGATGGCCTGTCGCGCTTCGGTGAGCTGACCGTGGCCTTCGGCGGCCGCCTCTGGCAGCCGAGCGAAGTGGCCGCGCCCGGCACTGCGGGGCACGCGCAGGTGGTGGCCGACAACCTGCACCGCCGGCTGGTGCTCGACGATGGCAGCGACGCCCGCGACCCCGGCCCGGTGGCCTACCTGCCGGCGGCGGCGAACCTGCGCACCGGCATGGTCCTGCGCAATGTGGAAGGCGTCGTCCGTATCGATCCCAAAGGCAACGCCCGCCTGCAGGTGACCCGCCCCCTGAACCTGCCCGCGCTGGAGCGCCCGGCGGTACCGGTGGTGGCCGGTGCCCTGCATGTGGCGGCGTTCAATCTGGAGAACTTCTTCAATGGCGACGGGCAGGGCGGTGGTTACCCGACCCTGCGTGGTGCGCGCACTCTGGCCGAACACCAGGCGCAGAAAGCCAAGCTGGTCGCCACCATCAACGCGCTCGGCGCCGATGTCGCCGCGCTGATGGAGCTGGAGAACGACGGCTACGGCCCGCAGTCGGCGATCGCCCAGCTGGTCGATGCGCTCAATGCGGACCGGGGCCAGGGTGCCGACTGGCGTTTCATCGACGCGAAGCAGGGGCCGGGTGACAACCCGATCCGGGTCGGCATCATCTACCGCGCCACGCGCGTGACCCCGGTCGGCGCCCCCGCCGTGCTGGAGAAGGAGCCCTTCGGCGAGCGCAGCCGCGTGCCGCTGGCGCAGGCCTTCCGTGCGGGCAAGGGCGCACCGTTCGTGGTCGTGGCCAATCACTTCAAATCCAAGGGCTGCTCGGACGCGACCGGCGCCGATGCCGATCAGAAGGACGGCCAGGCCTGCTGGAATGCCACCCGCGTCGCCTCGGCCACGCTCCTGGACCAGTGGCTGTCGACCGACCCCACCGGTGCGGGCACCCACGATGCGGTGCTGCTGGGCGACTTCAACGCCTACGCCATGGAAGATCCGATCCGCACCCTGCACGCCGCCGGCTGGCGCGATGCGTTCGCGGTGGCGAAGGTCGAACGGCCTTACAGCTACGTCTACAACGGCATGACGGGCCGGTTGGACCATGCGCTGTTGAGCCCGGGCATGGCCAAGCGCCTGCGCGCGGCCGCGGAGTGGCACATCAACGCCGATGAGGCCGACGATGTCGGCTACCGCGACCGCAATGAAGCGGGTCCGTGGCGCAGCTCGGACCATGATCCGCTGCTGCTGGGGTTTGATCGCTGATACCGCGCGGGTGCGCCGGCACGCCCGGCCACCGTCGCGTTGCCCGGGTAGTGCCGGCCGCTGGCCGGCACCGCATCAACGAGTTACCACGTGCCCCACGCGATCAGCCCGATCGCCACCACGGCCAACGCCAGGCCCACCCGGTTCCACACACTGGTGCGCTCGCCGAAACCGACGATGCCCACCAGCGCGCCCAGCACCACCACGCCGATGTTCATGCCGGCGAACACCACTGCCGGGCTGTCCGGCAGGTGCTGGTGGGCACGCACGTAGAACAGGATATTGCCGAAGTTGAGCAGGCCCAGCAGGGCGCCGCCGACCCCGTTGCGCCACTGCAGGCGGGCGATGCCGCGCAGGTGGCGCCACAACTGCAGCAGGAACATCAGCACGAAGGCCAGGCTGAAACTGGCCAGCAGTGCCGCCATCGAGGGCGTGCCCGACAACGCCACCTTCTTGAGCAGGATGTCGACCAGGGCATAGCCCACCCACACCGCCAGCAGCCATGGCCAGGCCCGCCCACCGGAGGGCTCGGCCGCACCGGCGCGCGGACGCACGCTGATGCCCAGGATCGCCAGCAGGCCCAGCCCCAGGCCGGCCAGCTTCCAGCCGTTGGCGCTCTCCCCGAACACCAGGAACGCGGCCAGCAGCGAAAGCAGGAGTGACAACCGCTGGGCCACGTCGCTGCGCACGATCCCGGCGCGGGTCACCGCGCGGGCCATCATCAGGAAGATCGCCGGCAGCGCCACGGCCAGGCAGAGCAGGGCCACCCACGGTGCATGCGGGGCCTGCAGCGAGGCCAGCGAGGGCTGCAGCAGCACCGCGCTGAGCACGCTGGCGACCAGGTAATTCCAGGTCACCACCTGCGGCATGTCCAAGCGCTGACGCGGCGCCAGCTTCAGCAGGACCGAGACCAGCACGCTGCAAAGAATGCTGAAAACCAGAAAGTGCATGTACGGATCCGGCGGAGGCGGCGGTGAAGCACGCGGAGGGACGGTATTATGACGCCATGCACAATCCCCCATTTCCCCAAGAAAGCGGTGCGCTGACGCTGGACGGACCGGTCGGTCCGCTGGATGTCGTGGTTGATCTGCCCGAGGCCGATGTCGCGGTGCAGCCGGTGGTGGCGATCGTCTGCCACCCCCTGTCCACCGAGGGCGGCAGCATGCACAACAAGGTGGTGACCATGGCCGCGCGCTCGCTGCGCGACCTGGGCATCGCCACCGTGCGCTTCAACTTCCGCAGCGTCGGTGACTCGGCCGGCACGTTCGACAACGGCGTGGGCGAGCAGGACGACCTCAAGGCCGTCGCCGCCTGGGTCCGTGCGCAGCGGCCGGGCCAGGCGCTGTGGCTGGCCGGTTTCAGCTTCGGCGCCTACGTCTCGCTGCGCGCGGCGGGCGACCTGCAGCCGACCACGTTGATCTCGATCGCACCGCCGGCCGGGCGCTGGGATTTCGAGGGCATGCAGCCGCCGGCCCAGTGGCTGGTGATCCAGGGCGAGGAAGACGAGATCGTCGATCCGCAGGCGGTCTATGACTGGCTGGACGGCCTGGATGCACCGCACGAACTGGTGCGCATGCCCGATACCAGCCACTTCTTCCACCGCAAGATCGTCGACCTGCGCGGCGCGCTCATCCATGGCGTCAAGCAGTGGCTGCCCAACCCCGCCCCCGACGCGGCATGAGCGACACCGTGATGACCCCGTCGCAGCGCTACGCCGATGGCGTGGCCCGGGGCGAATGGCAGAACGACCCGGCCCAGCACGCGGCCCTGGCCGAGCTGGACCGCATCCATCTCGCCCTGGTCGACAGCGCGCAGGATGGCTGGCTGGATCGCCTTTCCGCATTCTGGAAGAAGCCCGAGCCGGTCAAGGGCCTGTACTTCTGGGGCGGGGTGGGGCGCGGCAAGACCTTCCTGGTCGACCTGTTCTATGACGGCCTGCCGATCGAGCAGAAGTACCGCACCCACTTCCATCGCTTCATGCGCGGCATCCACGAGCGCCTGCGCGAGCACCAGGGGCAGAGCGATCCGCTGGCGAAGATCGCCCAGGAATGGCGCAGCAAACTGCGCGTGCTGGTGCTGGACGAGTTCTTCGTCACCGATATCGGCGATGCGATGCTGCTGGCGCGCCTGCTCGAGCGCATGTTCGCCGAGGGCGTGACCCTGGTGACCACCTCCAACACCGCGGTGGAGAACCTGTACCTCAACGGCCTGCAGCGCGACAGCTTCCTGCCCGCGATCGGGCTGCTGCAGACCTACTGCGTGGAACTGTACGCCGAAGGTACCGAGGACTACCGCATGCGCGCGCTGACCCGCTCGCCGGTGTACCAGGCCCCGATCGATGCCGGCAGCGATGCCTGGCTGGCCGGCCGCTGGGCCGAGCTCAGCGGTGGGCAACCGGCCAAGGCGGGCAACATCGAGATCGAAGCGCGCAAGATTCCGGTGCGCGGCCGCGGCAAGAGCATCGTCTGGTTCGATTTCAAGGCGCTGTGCGAAGGCCCGCGCGGCCCGTCGGACTACATCGAGATCGCGCACGAGTTCAACACCGTGCTGCTGGGCGACATCCCGCATTTCGACAAGCTGAATGAAGATGCTGCGCGCCGCTTCGTCAACCTGATCGACGAGCTCTACGACCGCCACGTCAACCTGGTCTGCACCGCCACCGATTCACCGGTCGGGCTGTATTCGGGCGTCCGGCTGCAGGGCGCGTTCGAACGTACCGCCTCGCGCCTGATCGAAATGCAGAGCGCCGAGTATCTGGGCACCCCGCACCGCGCGTAGCTCCACGCCGGGCCTGGATAGGCCGTGAGGTAGATCCACGCCATGCGTGGATGTTCTCTACAACGGCGGTAACACCAACGCGTCCCCGCGCGGCTGTTCGTGCGCGATCGGCGCGGCCGCGCCCTCGTCGCGGTCCATCACCATCATCGCCAGCGGCTTGCCCTGGTAGCGCACCTCCAGCGACTGCTGGATCGCATCCAGTGCCAGCACCTGGGTGCACAGCGACCGGGCCTGCGCCTCAAGCGCCTGCCCGCGCGCCTCCATGCGGCGCTCCAGGTCGGCCTCCATCTTCTCGGCGCGCGCCTCGATCCGATCCGAGCCGCCGGTCAGCATCGTCCACATCACCCCGCGGGCAAGCGAGGCCGACATCGACTCGGCCGCCTGCTCGATGCGCGCCTCGAACTGTTCGCCGAACAGATCCTGCTCCCAGATCCCGCGGCCCAGCGTACGGCCAACGTAATCGTGGGCATCCCTGCGCAGCCCCTCCACCTCGCGCGCCTTCCGGCGGCTGCCGGTCATGATCTCCACCGTGGCCCCCAGCGCATCGAAGGCGATGTCCGTGGCCTCCCCGGCGACTCCGGCCACCGCAGGCACCAGCTGGCGGGTGCCCCACTCGAGCTGGCGCAGGCGCTGGGCATCGGCGTCGCTGACCGGGATCGGCTGGCGATCGATGTTCAGTTCGCCATCGTGGAAGAAGATCTCCGCCGGCACCTGCTCGCGGTTGCGCAGCCAGATCCCGCCGCTGTCCACCAGCACGTTGTAAGGGGTGCTTACCCCGCACTGGCGCGAGGACAGTTCCGGCCTCTTGCTCTCGCCGGCAGCGGTGGTGCCAGCCAAGGTCAGGCCCAACATCAGACAGCCGATCAGGGGCAGGCGCATGGTCGCGTTCATATAAGGAGACGCATCGCAGCGTGGCACCCCGGGGCGTCCCCGGCGCGGGTCGGAAGTCACCCTGACCGGCGGCCATTCGTTAGGGTCGCGTGAGGCCCGCTGTTCCGTTTTTCGTGCCCCTGCGTCGCATCCCGGATCGGCGTTTCGGCCTTGACTGCGCACTCGCTTTCGACAGGTCCAGACCGTTCGTCGGACGCCTTCCCGGCCCGGTCCTTGCGCCGCAAGGGATTAGGGAAATTCACTACATTTGGCGTTGACGACACCTGGTACCCCCACTATCTTGTGGCCGTCGGTACCGCCGACCACAAGTCGACGGGCGTATCGCCTTCACGCCGATGGCCTGAAGACCTACTGACAACCGCACGAAGTACAG
Source organism: Stenotrophomonas sp. RIT-551 (assembly GCF_026241915.1). Lineage (NCBI taxonomy): Bacteria > Pseudomonadati > Pseudomonadota > Gammaproteobacteria > Lysobacterales > Lysobacteraceae > Stenotrophomonas > Stenotrophomonas sp. RIT-551. Next base: position 20,181 of record NZ_JAPJIU010000025.1, read on the forward strand.
CGTGTGGTGCCGGTCGCAGGATTCTCCGGGGGGAGAGGACCGGTGACGCAGGGGAACCGCCCGCAGGCTTGCCTGCCCGGGTCGCGGCTCCTGCGACGCCGCTAGTCCACCCTGAGCATCTCTGCATCGGTTCCGGCGCCTGCCAGGCAGACCCACGCTGTACCACCCCAAATCACGCCAAGAGGAAAACGCCGTGAGCACCGAAACCAGCGCAGCTATCGATAAGGAAAGCGAATTCCTGCTGACCTCGCCGCCCACGGCGACCGCCATGAGCGTGACCAAGCGCAATGGCACGACCGAACTGGTGGACCTGAACAAGATCGTGCGCGCGGTACAGCGCTGCTGCGAAGGTCTGCATGCGGTGGATCCGATGCGCGTTGCGACCCGCACCATCTCCGGCCTGTACAACGGCGCGACCACCCAGGAGCTGGACGAACTGTCCATCCGCACCTCGGCGCTGCTGATCGGTGAAGAACCCGAATACGGCCGCCTCGCCGCGCGCCTGCTGGCCAACTTCATCGCCAAGGAAGTGTCCGGCCAGGAAATCCATGCGTTCTCGCAGTCGGTTGGCCGCGGCCACGAAGTGGGCCTGATCAACGCGCGCCTGCTGGAGTTCGTGCAGGTCAACGCCCGCAAGCTCAACGACGCGATCGATCCGTCGCTGGACCTGCATTTCGATTACTTCGGCCTGCGTACCCTGTACGACCGGTACCTGCTGCGCCATCCGCACACCCGCAAGGTGATCGAGACCCCGCAGCAGTTCTTCCTGCGCATCGCCAGCGCGCTGAGCGAAGACGTGCCGGAAACCCTGGCGCTGTACAAGCGCATGGGCAACCTGGATTACCTGCCGTCCAGCCCGACGCTGTTCAACTCCGGCACCACGCATGAGCAGCTGTCCTCGTGCTTCCTGCTGGATTCGCCGCAGGATTCGCTGGAGTCGATCTACGCCAAGTACGGCGACATCGCCCAGCTCTCCAAGTTCAGCGGCGGCATCGGCGTCAGCTACAGCCGCGTGCGTTCGCGCGGTTCGCTGATCAAGTCCACCAACGGCCATTCCAACGGCATCGTGCCGTGGCTGAAGACCATGGATTCCTCGGTCGCCGCAGTGAACCAGGGCGGCAAGCGCAAGGGCGCGGCCTGCGTGTACCTGGAAACCTGGCACGCCGACGTCGAGGACTTCCTCGAACTGCGTGACAATACCGGTGACGAATCGCGCCGTGCGCACAACCTGAACCTGGCCAACTGGGTGCCGGACCTGTTCATGCAGCGCGTGGAGGCCGACCAGGAATGGTCGCTGTTCGATCCGAGCGTGGTGCCCGAGTTCACCGATCTGTTCGGCGAAGCCTTCGAGCAGGCCTACCTGCAGGCCGAAGCCCAGGGCAAGGCCCAGCGCACGATCTCCGCCCGCAAGCTGTACTCGCGGATGATGCGTACCCTGGCCGAGACCGGCAACGGCTGGATGACCTTCAAGGACAAGTGCAACCGCGCCAGCAACCAGACGCTGCGCCCGGGCAACGTGATCCACCTGTCCAACCTGTGCACCGAAATCCTGGAAATCACCTCGGCCGAAGAGACCGCGGTGTGCAACCTGGGCTCGATCAACCTGGGCAATCATTTCGACGGCCACGGCGAGTTCGATTTCGACAAGCTGGCCGACACCGTGCGCCTGGCCGTGCGTCAGCTCGACCGCGTGATCGACCTGAACTTCTACCCGATCGAAACCGCCCGCCGCGGCAACCTGCGCTGGCGTCCGGTCGGCCTGGGCTGCATGGGCCTGCAGGACGTGTTCTTCCGCAAGCGCCTGGCCTTCGACAGTGCCGAAGCCCGTACGCTGTCGAAGAAGATCGCCGAGACGATCTACTTCCACGCGCTGGAAACCTCGTGCGAGCTGGCCCAGGAACGCGGCAAGCACCCGTCCTTCGCCGACACCCGTGCCGCCAGCGGCGAGCTGCAGTTCGATGCCTGGAACGTGGTGCCCGAAGACACCGCGCGTTGGGATGCCCTGCGTGAGCGCATCAAGGAACACGGCCTGCGCAACTCGCTGCTGATCGCGATCGCCCCGACCGCGACCATCGCCTCGATCGCCGGTTGCTACGAGTGCGTCGAGCCTCAGGTGTCCAACCTGTTCAAGCGCGAAACGCTGTCCGGCGACTTCCTGCAGGTCAACCGTTACCTGGTGAACGAGCTCAAGAAGCTCGGCCACTGGACCCCGGAAATGCGCGACGCGATCAAGCTGGCTGAAGGCTCGATCCAGGGCATCACTCAGATCCCGGAAACCTTGCGCCACGTGTACCGCACCGCCTGGGAACTGCCGATGCGTTCGCTGATCGACATGGCCGCCGACCGCGGCGCATTCATCGACCAGTCCGCCTCGCTCAACCTGTTCATGGAAAGCCCGAGCATCGGCGCGATGTCCTCCATGTACATGTACGCCTGGAAGCAGGGCATCAAGACCACGTACTACCTGCGTTCGCGCCCGGCGACCAAGATCGCCAAGACGACCGTCAGCAGCTACACCCCGGTCGAAGCCGTCGCCTGCTCGCTGGAAAATCCGGAAAGCTGCGAGGCGTGCCAGTAAACAAGGCGTGCCGGCCCACCGGGCCGGCACCGCCGGGTGCACCGACCAACGTCGGCGCCTATCCGGGAACACCGGTTCCGCCGGAAAAATCACACATCCGGTAGCGACCGACCGTTGGTCGGCCGTTGCCAAGAAGGACGAAACACCATGGCCGACAAGCCTCGTCAAATGCTGCTCGATCCAGGTTTCGAACTGACGTTGCGCCCGATGCGCTACCCGCAGTTCTATGACATGTATCGCAACGCCATCAAGAACACCTGGACGGTCGAGGAAATCAATTTCCAGATCGACATCAGCGACCTGCACGGCAAGATGTCGCCGGGCGAGCGCCACCTGATCCACCGCCTGGTCGCGTTCTTCGCCACCGGCGATTCGATCGTGTCCAACAATCTGGTGCTGAACCTGTATCAGCACCTGAATGCGCCGGAAGCGCGCATGTACCTGTCGCGCCAGCTGTACGAAGAGGCGCTGCACGTGCAGTTCTACCTGACCCTGCTCGACAACTACCTGCCCGATCCGGACGAGCGCGCCAAGGCGTTCGACGCGGTGGAGAACATCGACTCGATCAAGAAGAAGGCGGACTTCTGCTTCAAGTGGATCGACTCGATCCAGAACCTGAAGCGCATCGAGACCCGTGACGAGCGTCGCCAGTTCCTGCTCAACCAGATCTGCTTTGCGGCGTGCATCGAGGGCCTGTTCTTCTTCGCGGCCTTCGCCTACGTCTACTACTTCCGTTCGCGTGGCCTGCTCAACGGTCTGGCCTCGGGTACCAACTGGGTGTTCCGCGACGAGAGCGCGCACATGGAGTTCGCCTTCGAGTGCGTGGACGTGATCCGCGAGGAAGAGCCGGACCTGTTCGACGATGCGATGAAGCAGCAGGTGTATGACATGCTGGCCGAGGCGATCGAGTGCGAAGTGCAGTTCGCCGAGGACGTGCTGTCGGGCGGCGTGGCAGGCATTTCGACGCGTGACATGCGCCAGTATCTGCAGCATTGCGCGGACAATCATTTCCATCGCCTGGGCATGGAGAAGAAGTACAACGTGCGCAATCCGCTGAGCTTCATGGAGCTGCAGGACGTGCAGGAATTGACCAACTTCTTCGAGCGCCGTTCGTCGGCCTACCAGGTGGGCGTGAAGGGCGAAGTGTCGTTCGACATGTCGTTCTGATCTGACGCTCGCGTCGTGATTCCCAAGAGCCCCGGACCTGTTCCGGGGCTTTTTCGTCTG
>NZ_JAPJIU010000026.1:0-15121 GCF_026241915.1 Stenotrophomonas sp. RIT-551
GCCATCGCGCTCGTCCTTTCCTCCCCCCTGCTGGCCCAGGACGTACTTGCGCAGGACGCGCCGAACACCGCCAAAACGCTGGACACCGTAATCGTCACCGGCACCCGTGCCGTTGACCGGACCGTGCTGGAATCCACCTCGCCAGTGGATGTGCTCACCGCCGAGGACATCCGCAAGGCCGGCGTGGTCAATGGCGAGCTGGGCAGCGCCCTGCAGGCCCTGCTGCCCTCGTTCAATTTCCCGCGCCAGTCCAACTCCGGCGGTGCCGACCACATCCGGGCCGCCCAGCTGCGCGGCCTCTCGCCCGATCAGGTGCTGGTGCTGGTCAACGGCAAGCGCCGCCACAGCAGCGCCCTGGTCAACACCGACAGCAAGATCGGCAAAGGCACCACCCCGGTCGATTTCAACGCCATCCCGGTCAGCGCGATCAAGCGCATCGAAGTGCTGCGCGATGGCGCCGGTGCGCTGTACGGCTCCGATGCGGTGGCCGGCGTGATCAACGTGATCCTGGATGACGCGCCGGAAGGCGGCGCATTCGAAGCGAGCTTCGGCGCCAACCACACCGACCTCAAGCCGATCGACCGCACCCTCACCGACGGCCAGACCAGCTACGCCAGTGCCAAGGTCGGCACCCGGCTGGGCGATGAGGGCGGCTTCCTGCGCGTGGGCCTGGAGCTGAAAAATCACGAAGGCACCAATCGCGCCGGCTTCGACCAGATCCCGCCGTGGGACCAGACCCCGACCAACCTGGCCCTACAGGGCAAGCGCAACTACGTGCTTGGCGATGGCAAGACCAAGGACCTGAACGCCTGGTACAACGCGCAGCTGCCGTTCGGTGAAACCTCCACGTTCTACAGCTTCGCCACCTTCAACCAGCGCGACAGCGAAGGCGCGAACTACTTCCGCTACCCGGACAGCGACGCCAACTGGGCGCAGATCTACCCGAACGGCTACCGTCCGATCTCCGAGGGCGAAAACCGCGACGTACAGGCCGTGGCCGGCGCGAAGGGCCAGTGGGGAGAGTGGAACTACGATGCGAGCCTGGATTACGGCATCAACACGTTCACTTACCGCCTGCGCAACTCGCTCAACGCCTCGCTGGGCCCGACCAGCCCGACCCGGTTCAAGACCGGTGATTACCGCAATGAGCTGACGGTCGCGAACGTCGACCTCGGCCGTGTGTTCTCGCAGGGCGAGAGCATCACCCACAGCCTTGGCCTGGGCGTGGAAGCGCGCCGCGACCATTACCAGACCCGCCCGGGCGATCCGACCAGCTATGCCGCAGGTCCGTTCACCGATCGCCCGACCGGCTCGCAGGCCGGTGGTGGCCTGACCCCGCAGGATGCGACCTCGCTCTCGCGCGATGTCGCCAGCGCCTACGCCAGCCTGTCCAGCCAGTTCGGTGAGCATTTCTCAAGCGATCTGGCCGCACGCTACGAGCACAGCGATGATTTCGGTGGCGAGCTCACCGGCAAGCTGGGCCTGCGCTACGAATTCACGCCGGCCTTCGCGCTGCGCGGTGCGATCTCCAACAACTTCCGTGCCCCGTCGCTGGCGCAGATCGGCTACGAATCCACGTCCACCGGCTACAACGCGGCCGGCCAGCTGGTGCAGGGCCGCGTGCTGTCGGTGAACAATCCGATCGCGCGTGGCCTGGGCGCCACCGACCTGAAGCCGGAGAAGTCGCTCAACACCAGCCTGGGTTTCACCAGCCGTATCGGCGAGCACTTCGATGTCTCGCTGGACTTCTTCCAGATCGACATCGATGACCGCATCGCACTATCGGAAAGCATCACCGGTGATGCGCTGACCGACTACGTGCAGCAGCAGTTCGGCGTGGCCGGCCTGCAGAGCGCCAGCTTCTTCGTCAACGCCGCCGATACCCGCACCCGCGGCGCGGAACTGGTGAGCAACTGGCGGCAGTCGCTGGGCGATGGCGAGCTGGTGCTGACCGGCACCTACGCTTACACCAAGACCACGCTGAAGAACGTGCTCGCCACCCCGCCGGGCCTGCTCGCGCTGGATCCGGACTACGTGCTGTTCGGCGTGGAAGAGACCAATACGCTGACCGATGCCACCCCGCGCACCCGCGCCGCGCTGGCCGCCAGCTGGGCCGATGATCGCTGGTCGCTGAGCAGCCGCCTGAGCCGCTATGGCAGCGTCACCCGCGTGTTCAACTTCGGCGACGGCTTCATTCCGCGCCAGACCTACGGCGCCGAGTGGCAGCTGGATGCCGAGGTGGAGTTCAAGATCACCCCGCAGTGGAGCGTGGCGGTGGGTGGGCAGAACCTGACCGACAACTACTCGGACCTGTCCAACGACGACATCTACTACTACGGCAACCTGCCGTATGACGTGCTGTCACCGATCGGTAGCAATGGCGCGTATTACTACGGGCGCGTGCGGTATACGTTCTGACGGGGTGCAGCCGACCAACGGTCGGCTCTACCGGGTTTGTGCAGCCGACCGACGGTCGGCTCTACCCGGGTTGGTGCAGCCGGCTGACCGTCGGCTCTACCGGGTTTGTGCAGCCGACCAACGGTCGGCTCTACCGTGGGTGAACGGGAGGATGCGTGGGTGATGCCATGACCTGGCGATCACATCCACGCTGGCATGTTGGTCACCATGGCCAACGACTTCCCCCAACGTCCGCCGCCGCCGCTGCTGGACGATGCCTGTGCGCTGTTCCTGGACGTGGATGGCACCCTTATCGAATTCGCGGACGACCCCGAGTCGGTCGCGCTGCTGCCGGATGTGCGTGAAGCGATCGGGCGCATCAGCGACCGCCTGGATGGCGCGGTCGCGCTGATCAGCGGCCGGCCGCTGGCCCAGCTGGACAAACTCTTCGCTCCCCTGAGCCTGCCCGCCGCCGGCCTGCATGGCCATGAGCTGCGCAACCACGAGCAGCGCGCGCAGAGCAGCGATCCCTCCGCCGATACCAGTGAGTGGCTGCACGCCCTGCACCAGCAGGCGATGCGGTTCGCGCATGGCTATCCCGGCGTGCTCGTTGAAGACAAGGGCCGCAGCCTGGCCCTGCATTGGCGTGGTGCTCCGCATGCCGCCAATGACGTGCGTGCGTTTGCCGAACGGCATATCCGCGGGCATGGCGGCTACCGGCTGCAGCCCGGCGACCATGTGATCGAATTCCTGCCTGAAGGCAGCGACAAGGGGCGTGCGATGCGGCAGCTGATGCTGCAGCCGCCGTTCCGTGATCGCATGCCGGTGTTCGTCGGCGATGACCTCACCGATGAATTCGGCTTCGGCGCAGCCAATGATCTGCATGGCTGGAGCGTGCTGGTCGGTGCGCGCGAGCCGAGCGATGCGGTGTTCTCGCTGCCGACGATACGCAGCGTCCACGCCTGGCTTCGCGAGAATGCCTACTGATGCCTTGACCCCAAGGCCCCCTGACGCCGCGCGCAGGTCTCCCCCACCGGTGTGCCGCCGCGGCATGACACGAGACTTCCTGCATCATGAGCGAACCCGATCTGAATCTGGGCGTGGTCGGCAATGGCAGCTTCGGCGCGCTGATCGACAAGCACGCGCGCGTCGTCTGGAGCTGCCTGCCGACCTTCGACGGCGACCCCACCTTCTGCGCCCTGCTTGGCCCCAATCAACAACAGGGCGGTGACTTCGGCATCGAGCTGGAGGACATGGTCGAGAGCGAACAGAGCTACCTGACCAACACCGCCATCCTGCGCACCGTGCTGCGCGACAAGCATGGCGGCGCGCTGGAAATCATCGATTTCGCGCCGCGCTGGCGCCAGAACGACCGCTTCTACCGGCCGGTCAGCCTGATCCGCCAGGTCCGCCCGCTGTCCGGCAACCCGCGCATCATCGTGCGCGCCCGGCCACTGGCCGACTGGGGCGCGCGTGTTCCCGATTCGACCTGGGGCAGCAACCACATCCGCTGGGTGCTGCCCGACCACGTGCTGCGCCTGACCACGGATGTGCCGCTGCGCTTCGTGCGCGACGGCCTGCCGTTCGTGCTCAACCACCCGGTGCACCTGGTACTGGGCGTGGACGAGTCGCTCAACCGTTCGCTCAGCGGCTACGTACAGGAGTCCTTCCAGCGCACGCGCGACTACTGGCGCGAATGGGTGCGCTATCTGTCCATCCCGCTGGAATGGCAGGACGCGGTGATCCGCAGCGCGATCACCCTGAAACTGTGCCAGTACGAAGACAGCGGCGCGATCATCGCCGCGATGACGACCTCCATTCCCGAAGCGCCCGGCAGCATCCGCAACTGGGATTACCGCTATTGCTGGTTGCGCGATGCCGCCTTCGTGGTGCGTACGCTCAACCGCCTCGGCGCCACGCGCACGATGGAGCAGTTCCTGGGCTACATCTTCAACCTGGCCACCGCCGATGGCAGCCTGCAGCCACTGTACGGCATCAGCTTCGAGGCCAAGCTGGAAGAAAGCGAAGTCCCCTCGCTGTCCGGCTACCGCGGCATGGGGCCGGTGCGTCGCGGCAACTTGGCCTGGGTGCAGCGCCAGCACGATGTCTACGGCAGCGTGGTGCTCGCCTCCACGCAGCTGTTCTTCGATCGCCGCCTGCAGGACCCGGGCGATGCACACACCTTCGCGCGGCTGGAGCCGCTCGGCGAGCAGGCCTTCACCCTGCATGACGTGCCCGATGCCGGGCTGTGGGAGTTCCGTGGCCGCACCGAAGTGCATACCTACACCAGCGCGATGTGCTGGGCCGCCTGCGACCGCCTGTGCAAGATCGCGGTGCGGCTGAAGCTGGATGACCGCGCCACCTACTGGCGCGAGCGAGCCGACATCATCCATGCGCGGATCATGCGCGACTCGTGGAGCGAAGCGCTCGGGCACTTCACTGATACCTTCGGTGGCCACCGCCTGGATGCCTCGTTGCTGCTGCTGGCCGACATCGGGTTCATCGATGCCACCGACGCACGCTTTGTCGCCACCGTCGAGGCGATCGGCCGCGATCTCAAACATGGCAACGCGCTGTACCGTTACGTGGCACCGGATGACTTCGGCGAACCGGAAACCAGCTTCACCATCTGCACCTTCTGGTACATCGATGCGCTTGCCGCAATCGGTCGCCTGGACGAAGCGCGCGAGATGTTCGAGATGCTGCTGGAGCGCCGCAATCACCTGGGCCTGCTCTCCGAAGACCTGGCCTTCGACAATGGCGAGGCCTGGGGCAACTTCCCGCAGACCTATTCGCACGTGGGCCTGATCACCGCCGCCATGCGCCTGTCGCGCAGCTGGCAGGAGGCATCATGAGCCGCCTGGTCGTCGTGTCCAACCGGGTCGCCGTTCCCGGTGAATCCCGCGCCGGCGGCCTGGCGGTCGGCCTGCTCGCCGCGCTCAAGGAACGTGGCGGGCTGTGGTTCGGCTGGAGCGGCAAGTCGGTACGCGACAACAGCGGCACGCTGCATGAGCAGGTGGACGGTGACATCCGCTACGTCACCATGGACCTCAACAAGCGCGATGTGGACGGCTACTACAACGGCTTCGCCAATCGCACGCTGTGGCCATTGCTGCACTTCCGGCTGGACCTGGTCGACTACGACCGCGGGACGCGCGAAACGTACCGCCGGGTCAACGCGCTGTTCGCCGAGAAGCTCGCCCCGCTGCTGCGCGAAGACGACATCGTCTGGATCCACGATTACCACCTGATCCCGCTCGCCTCGCTGCTGCGCGAGCGTGGCATCGGCTGCCGGATCGGCTTCTTCCTGCATGTGCCGATGCCCTCGGCGGACCTGCTGCAGGCCATGCCCGACCACCTGCGGTTGTTCTCCAGCCTGTACGCCTATGACCTGGTCGGCTTCCAGACCCAGCGCGATGCGGACCGTTTCCAGTCCTACGTGCGCCTGTTCGGTGGCGGCCGGGTGCTGCCCGATGGCGAGCTGGAAGCACCCGGCGGCCGACGCTTCCGCGCCGCGGCCTTCCCGATCGGCATCGATACCGAGTTCATCGCGCGGCAGGCCAAGGCCGGGGCGAACAAGCCAGCGGTCAAGGACCTGCGCGGCAGCCTGCGCAATCGCCAGCTGGCGATCGGCGTGGACCGGCTGGACTACTCCAAGGGCCTGCCCGAACGCTTCCAGGGCTTCGAGCGGTATCTGGAACGCCACCCGGACCAGCATGGCTCGCTCACGTATCTGCAGATCGCCCCGGTATCCCGTGGCGATGTCACCGAGTACCGGCAGCTGCGCGGCCAGCTGGAACAGATCGCCGGGCACATCAACGGCGGGCATGCCGCGCCGGACTGGACCCCGCTGCGCTACGTCAACCAGAACTTCACCCATGCCACCCTGACCGGCTTCTACCGGGCGGCGGCGGTGGGCCTGGTGACCCCGTTGCGCGACGGCATGAACCTGGTCGCCAAGGAATACGTCGCCTCGCAGGATCCGGAGAATCCGGGCGTACTGGTGCTGTCACTGCTGGCCGGCGCTGCCGATGAACTCAAGCAGGCACTGCTGGTCAATCCACATGACCTCGATGGCGTGGCCGATGCGATCGCCACGGCCGCGACGATGCCGCTGAAGAAGCGCGTGGAGCGCTGGCAGGCGATGATGGACCACCTGCGCACCTACGACATCAATCATTGGCGGCAGACGTATCTTCAGGCCCTGGAAGGGTGACGTCGCCGGGCTACGGGACGCGCGTACGGTAGTGCCGGCCGCTGGCCGGCTCGTCACGATCGTTCAGACGGTCACGGCGCGATCCACGCCAGGGTCGCCATGCGCCCGGTGCGGCGGTCGCGCCGGTGCGAGTAGAACCGCTGCGGATCGGCCAGCGTGCAGTACTGCCCGCCACTGATGCTGGCCGGGTCCAGCCCGGCGGCCTGCAGGCGCCGGCGGGCCAACGCGTACAGGTCGACCTTCCAGTGCCCCGGCCGTGTCGCCACGAATGCCGCCGCAGCGCCCTCGTCGCGCTCCACGAAGGCCTTCAACACGTCCTCGCCGATCTCGTACAGCGCCGGCCCGGCGGCCGGCCCCAGCCACGCCTGCAGCTGCGCGGGCGGGGTCTGCAGGGCGGCCACGGTGGCCTCCAGCATCCCATCGGCCAGCCCGCGCCACCCGGCATGGGCGGCGCCGATCTCACCGCCATCGCGCGCGGCGAACACCACCGGCAGGCAGTCGGCGGTGAGAATCGCCAGCACCACGCCCGGCACCGAGGTCACGGCGGCATCGGCGGTCGGTTCAGCCTCCACACCCGTGGCGGTCGGCGGCGCGGTGAAGCGGCGCACGCCGGTGCCATGCACCTGGCGCAGCCAATGCGGCGCCGAGGGGAGGCCCAGCCCGGGCACCAGCAGGTCACGGTTGCGCTGCACCTGCGCCGGGTCGTCGCCATCGGCCGAGTACCGGTTGCCCATGTTGAACTGGTCGAACGGCGCCACCGAACCGCCCGCGCCGAAACGCAGGGTGGTCAGCGCATGGACCCCGCTCTGGGCCTGCCAGTCGGCGCGCAGCACGGGCACGGTGGCGTCCATCAGCGGCGGTTGCGCTCCTGCTCGGCGAAGCGCTTGCTGTCTTCGCGCAGGGCGTGCAGCAGGGCCTGCATGTCAGCCGGCGGCGGCGCGCTGTTGGTGATCTTCTCACCGGTGATCGGGTGCACGAACTCCAGCGTTTCAGCGTGCAGCGCCTGGCGCTTGAAGCCGCGCAGCTCGGCGACCAGTTCATCGCTGGCGCCCTTGGGCAGCTTCAGCGCACCGCCATACAGCTGATCGCCGATGATCGGGTGACGCAGGTGCGCCATGTGCACGCGGATCTGGTGGGTACGGCCGGTTTCCAGGCGGCACTCCAGCGCGGTGTGCGCACGGAAACGCTCGCGCAGGCGGTAGTGCGTGATCGCTTCCTTGCCGTCTTCGCGCACGGCCATGCGGATGCGGTCGCGCGGGTGGCGGTCGATGCCGGCGGTCGCGGTGCCGCCGGAGACCAGCGCACCCACCACCACGGCCAGATACTGGCGGTGCACTTCACGGGCGGAGAGCTGCTCCACCAGCGCGGTCTGCGCCTGGATCGTGCGGGCGATCACCATCACGCCGCTGGTGTCCTTGTCCAGGCGGTGCACGATGCCCGCGCGCGGCAGCACCGACAGCGAGGGATCGCGGAACAGCAGCGCATTGACCAGGGTACCGGTCGGGTTGCCCGCCCCGGGATGGACCACCAGGCCGACCGGCTTGTTGATCACGAACACGTGCTCGTCCTCGTACAGGACCTCCAGCGGGATGTCCTCCGGCTCGGCATGGGTCTGGGTGTCGAGCACGACATGCAGGCTGGCCACCTCGCCGCCGCGCACCGGGTCGCGCCCGCGCACGGTGTCGCCGTCCAGCAGGACGTCCCCGGACTTGATCCACTCGGTCAGCTTGGACCGGGAGAATTCGGGGAACAGCTCGGCCAGGACCGCGTCGAAACGCCGGCCGGCGGCGGTATCGGGCACGATGGCCTGGCGGGGGGAATCGGAATCAGCAGGGGTATCGGACATGGGGGAACACCGCAATAGGGACAATTTTGGGGTCCGGCCGACCAGTTTCAGTCGCGGGACAGGCCACTAGGCTATCATCGACCCTTCGTATTCCAGCCGCGTCCCGCCCTGACCCCATGATCCGACGCTCCGTTATGCTGTCCGCGCCCGTCCGCCTCGCCGCCCTGATGCTGGTGCTGCTCTTCGTCGCCACCGGCTGTCACCGCGGCACCAAGGGCAAGAATCCGGATGAAGGCCTGCCGGTCGAAACGCTCTATGAGAAGAGCCACAAGCTCATGGAAGGGGGGAACTGGAGCGGCGCCGAAGCCAGCTTCCGCCGCCTGGTAGCCCAGTACCCGTATGGCCCGTACACCGAGCAGGCCATGATCGAAAGCGCCTACGCGCAGTACAAGGCCGGCAAGCACGATGACGCGGTGTCCAGCGTGGACCGCTTCATCCGTACCTACCCGACCCACCGCAACATCGCCTACATGTACTACCTGCGCGGCCTGGCCAATGGCAACCGCGACACGGTCTTCCTGCGCCGCGTCTGGTCGCTGGACCCGAGCCGCCGCGACCTGTCGAGCCCGCGCCAGGCCTATGCCGATTTCACCATCGTCACCGAGCGCTACCCCAACAGCCGCTACGCCGCCGATGCGCGCCAGCGGATGATCGCCCTGCGCGACGTGTTCGCCCAGTACGAGCTGGACAACGCCCTGTACTACCTGCGCCGCGAGGCCTACGTCTCGGCCGCGGGCCGCGCCAACTTCCTGCTGGAAAACTACCCGCAGAGCGCGTTCCAGTACGACGCCGTGGCCGCGCTGGGCGAGGCCTACACCCGCCTGGGCAACAAGACCCTGGCCGACGATGCCCGCCGCGTGCTCGAGCTGAACCAGCCCGACCACCCGTGGCTGCAGGGCAACTGGCCGAAGTACCCCTGGATGGTCCGCAAGCTGAACCCGTTTGCCGGCGAGAAGTCCGCCAGTACCGGTGAACGCAACGCCACGATGAATCGCAAGTAAGAAAAAAAAGGCCCCGAAAGGGGCCTTTTCCGTCAAGGGAGCTTTCCCAAGCCGCTCCTTTTGGGACTGGCATCTCAACGCCAACGATCCGCGCTATTCAGACTGACACCTTACGGCCACACCCGCCCGCAAGGAGTCTGCATGATGCTCAAGATCGTCCATCTGCGCGCCGCATCCCTCGTGTTCGTCTCCGCCACCCTCGGCCTCGCCGCCGGTGCAGCCGGTGCAGCCGGTTCCACTGCGCCGTCGCAGGCAGGCGATCTCATCTCGGCCGAGTCCTATCAGGCCAGTTGGGTGCCTTCCCGTGCCGCCCACGCCTACAAGCTGAGCTATCGCACGCCCGACCACCACGGCCACCTGGCCCAAGGCACGGGGCTTCTGTACCTCCCAGCGGGCACTGCACCCCCCGGTGGCTGGCCGGTCGTCTCTTGGGCGCATGGCACCCAGGGCGTTGCCGATCACTGTGCGCCATCGGTTTCCGGGCCGTTCCAGCCCGAGCGCGATGGCCGCTTCCTCGACCAGTTCCTGGCCCGGGGCTACGCCGTGGCAGCCGCGGACTACCAGGGGCTGGGCAGCCCCGGCGAGCATGCTTATCTCCACGTCGGGACCGCTGCGCGCAACACCATCGACATGATCAAGGCCAGCCGTCAGTACCTCGGCCCGGCGACCCTCGCCCCGCGCTGGGTCTCGGTGGGCCACTCCCAGGGAGGGGCGGCCGCGCTCGCCGCCGGCCATATCGGGCCTGGTTACGGCGGCCCGTCGCTGGAATACCGGGGCAGTTTCACCACCGGCACCCCCACTGCCGTGGAACTGACCGCACTGGTGATGAAACCTGACAACCTCACAGCCAATCCCGGCGCGCTCAATGCGTACCACGCCTACCTGCTGGACGGTCTGCTGCAGCTTGCGCCACACATCGACCAGGTACTGTCCGAACACGGGCGCGCACGCGTCGCGCTGGCCCGCCAGCACTGCCTGGGTGCCCTGAGCACGCTGCTGGAAGGCGCCAACACCGGCGAGATGTTCAGCGCGCCGTTGTACACCGTGCCTGGCATCTGGACGCTGCTGCACGACTATCTGGGCGTGCCACGGCGCGGCTTCAGCCAGCCATTGATGCTCGGCCACGGGCGCCAGGACCGCGATGTGCCCTACGTCACCACGCTTCTGTACGCCGCTGGCCTGGCGCTGCGCGGTGAACCGGTCGCGTTCCGCGCCTACCCTGTCGATCACCGCGGCACGCTGGACGCGGCGGCAGCCGATGGCCTCGCCTTCGTGCGCGCGCGCCTGGAGGCCGGCGCGCCCGCCTACGACGCGTTGGAAGAAATCACCGCACTGGAAGCGTTGCTGGATACGTCACCGTAGCCGGCAATCGCTCCTCGCCAGGCAGCTCAGCCCTTGTACCCGTTACTGATCGGGTACCGCCGCTCACGCCCGAACGCCCGGCGCGAGACCTTCGGCCCCGGGGCTGCCTGGTGGCGCTTCCACTCGCTGGTGCGCACCAGGCGCAGCACACGGTCCACCACCTCGGCGGCGTAGCCGGCGGCCACGATCTCCTCGCGTGACTGCTCCTGGTCCACGTAGCGGTACAGGATGCCGTCCAGCACGTCATAGGCCGGCAGCGAATCCTGGTCGGTCTGGTTGGCGCGCAGCTCGGCCGAGGGCGGGCGGGAAATCACCGCCGGTGGGATCACCGGCGCACCGCCTACGGTGTTGCGCCACTTGGACAGGCCGAACACCTCGGTCTTGTACAGGTCCTTCAGCGGCGCATAGCCACCGCACATGTCGCCGTAAATGGTGGCGTAGCCGACCGCATACTCGCTCTTGTTGCCGGTGGTCAGCAGCAGCCCGCCGAACTTGTTGGACAGCGCCATCAGGATCACGCCGCGGCTGCGCGACTGCAGGTTCTCTTCGGTCACATCCGCCGCCTGCCCCTCGAACATCGGGCCCAGCGCGGCCATCAGGCCTTCGAACACCGGCTCGATCGAGACCGCTTCCAGCGTCACGCCCAGCGCGCGGCACTGTTCGGCCGCCAGGTCGTTGGACATATCCGCCGTGTAGCGCGACGGCAGCCGCACCGCGGTGACGTTGGCCGCGCCCAGCGCGTCCACCGCCATCGCCAGCACCAGCGCCGAATCGATGCCGCCGGACAGGCCCAGCCAGACCTTCTTGAAACCGTTCTTGCGGCAATAGTCCTGGATACCGCGGGTCACCGCACGCCAGGCCAGCGCATCCATGCTCTCGTCGCCGTCGTCGATCCACTCGCGCGGCAGGAAGCGGCGCGCACCCGCGTCGTAATCCACGACCAGCCACTGGTCGGTGAAGGCCGCGGCGGCCGGGTGCACCGTGCCATCCCCATCGGCGACCACCGAGGCGCCATCGAACACCAGCGCGTCCTGGCCGCCCACCACGTTGAGGTAGGCGATCGCGGCCCCGCTCTCACGGGTACGCTCGGCCAGCAGCGCGTCGCGCTGGGCGTGCTTGCCGCGCTCATACGGGGAGGCATTGGGCACCACCACCAGCTGTGCGCCGGCACGGACGGTATCGGCCAGCGGTTCGGCGAACCACAGGTCTTCGCAGACCAGCACGCCGACCGGCACGCCCTTCAGCTCGAACACGCAGCTGCCGCCGTCCGGATCGACATCGAAATAACGTCGCTCATCGAACACCGCGTAGTTGGGCAGCTCGCGCTTGCGGTAGGTGTGTTCGACCTTGCCGTCGCGCAGCACGCTGGCCGCGTTGTAGACCACCGCGCCGGCGGCCTGGGGCCAACCGACCACGGCCGCGATTCCCGTGGTAGCCGCCGCGATGCGCTCCAGCGCCTGCTGGCAGTCGTACAGGAAGCCCGGGCGCAGCAGCAGATCCTCCGGCGGGTAGCCACTGATCGCCAGCTCGGGGAACACCACCAGCTCGGCACCGTACTCATCGCGCGCCTCGGCGATCATCGCGATGATGTTGTCGGTGTTCTGCGCCACCGCGCCAACCGGGAAATCGAACTGCGCCAGGGCAATGCGGAGCGACGTCATGGGGTTCCAGCCTGTAGGTGTACTGCGCTCATTGTAGTGCCGGCCGCTGGCCGGCAACCACGCATTCGGCGGCAGCACGATGCGGCGACGGTCAGTGGCCGGCATGACGTGGCGTGCGTACCGAACAACCGTGGGGACCTATCGTCAGGGTGTCGCCTTGAACGCAGAAAGGCCGCCCGGAGGCGGCCTTTCTGTTTGATGCAGCCGACCAACGGTCGGCTCTACGGGCAGCTGACCAACGGTCAGCTCTACCGGCAGCCGACCAACGGTCAGCTCTACGGGCAGCCGACCAACGGTCGGCTCTACCGGCGGCTGACCAGCGGTCAGCTCTACCCACGCGTCGGCCGCGGTGCGGCCGGCGTTTTATTTCACCAGCTTGGCGATGGCAGCGCCCAGGTCGCCCGGCGAACGGACGGTCACGACGCCAGCAGCTTCCATGGCGGCGAACTTGCCTTCGGCGGTGCCCTTGCCGCCCGATGCGATCGCACCGGCGTGGCCCATGCGCTTGCCGGCCGGAGCCGAGGCGCCCGCGATGAAACCGACGACCGGCTTCTTCACGTGGTTCTTGATGTACTCGGCACCGGCTTCTTCAGCGTCACCGCCGATTTCGCCGACCATGATGATGCCTTCGGTCTGCGGATCTTCGTTGAACAGCTTCAGGCAGTCGACGAAGTTCAGGCCGTTGATCGGGTCACCACCGATGCCGATGCAGGTGGACTGGCCCAGGCCGACTTCCGTGGTCTGCTTGACCGCTTCATAGGTCAGGGTGCCCGAACGCGACACGATGCCGATCTTGCCCGGCTGGTGGATGTGGCCCGGCATGATGCCGATCTTGCACTCACCCGGGGTGATGACGCCCGGGCAGTTCGGCCCGATCAGCACGGTGTCCGGATGCGAACGGGTCAGCACGTTCTTGACGCGCAGCATGTCCAGCACCGGAATGCCTTCGGTGATGCACACGATGACCTGGATGCCGGCAGCAGCGGCTTCCAGGATCGCATCAGCCGCGTACGGCGGCGGCACGTAGATGACCGAGGCGTTCGCGCCGGTGCTCTGCACGGCGTCGGCAACGGTGTTGAAGACCGGCAGGTCGATGTGGGTGGTGCCGCCCTTGCCGGGGGTCACGCCGCCAACAACCTGGGTGCCGTACTCGATCATCTGAGTGGCGTGGAAGGTGCCCTGCTGGCCGGTGAAGCCCTGCACGATCACCTTGGTGTTCTTGTTAATCAAAACAGACATGGGAATTCCTTGGTGTCGGGATCAGGCGGCGTTCTTGACAGCTTCAACGATCTTCTTGGCGCCATCGTTGATGTTGTCAGCCGGGATGATGGCCATGCCGCTGTCACGCAGCAGCTGCTTGCCTTCTTCCACGTTGGTGCCTTCCAGGCGCACCACGACCGGAACCTTGACGCCCACTTCCTTCACGGCGGCGATGATGCCTTCGGCAATCATGTCGCAGCGGACGATGCCGCCGAAGATGTTGACGAAGATGCCTTCGACCTTGTCCGAGGACAGGATCAGCTTGAAGGCTTCAATGACACGCTGCTTGTTCGCACCGCCGCCCACGTCCAGGAAGTTCGCCGGCTCGCCGCCGTTGAGCTTGATGACGTCCATGGTGGCCATGGCCAGGCCGGCGCCGTTGACCATGCAGCCGATGTTGCCGTCCATGGTGACGTAGTTGATGTCCAGCTCCGAAGCGATCACTTCGGTCGGATCTTCCTGGGTCTTGTCGCGCATGGCGACCAGGGCCTTCTGGCGGAAGGCGGCGTTGTCGTCGCTGTCGAACTTGCCGTCCAGCGCGTACAGGTTGCCGTCGTCCAGGATGGCCAGCGGGTTGATTTCAACCAGGGCCAGGTCCTTTTCGTTGAACAGCTTGTACAGGTTCACCATGATGTTGGCGAACTGGCCGGCCTGCTTGGCGGTCAGGCCCAGCTTGAAGCCGAAATCACGGCCGTGGTAACCCTGCACGCCTTCAACGAAATCAACGTTGAGCGAGTGGATCAGCTCGGGGGTTTCAGCGGCGACCTGCTCGATCTCCACGCCGCCTTCCGAAGAAGCGATGTAGGTGATGGTCTTGGTGCCACGGTCAACCAGCACCGACAGGTACAGTTCCTTGACGATCTCGCCGGCGGTGGTCACCAGCACCAGGTTGACCGGCAGTTCAACGCCGGCGGTCTGGTAGGTGGCCATCTTGGTGCCGAGCATCTTGGCCGCAGCGGCCTTCACGTCGTCGGTGGTCTTGCAGAACTTGACGCCGCCAGCCTTGCCGCGGCCGCCAGCGTGGATCTGCGCCTTGACCATCCAGGGGCCCTGGCCCAGGGCGTTGGCAGCGTCAACCGCTTCGTCCGGGGTAGCCGCGACCTTGCCGGCCGGAACGGGAATGCCGTACTCGGCAAGCAGCTGTTTTGACTGGTATTCGTGGAAATTCATGCGTCACCGTGGGAATAGGAACGACCGCACGCATCTCCAAGGCTCCCTCACGGGGGCGCCGGTAAGGACCGCGGCGGGCCCACTATTGTGGACGACCCGGCGCGCAGGCGCAAAGAAGTCAGTGGCAAGACACCGGCCAGGCACCGTTTCCAGCGCAATTTCAGACAGTTGCGGCAGGTGCCGGAAACAGCCACCCGGGTCGCCCGCG